>CAKSWA010000015.1 GCA_934511165.1 uncultured Oscillospiraceae bacterium
TAATAGCAAAAATTTAAATTTTGGTTTGGATTTATTCTACAGGAACTTTGCTTATTTTGCAACACCTAAAATCAGGCTTTGTTGCCGCGCTTGCCGATGATGGCCTCCTGGAGGCTCTTCGGAAGCTCAACATAGGTGTGCGGCTCCATGCTGTAGTTGGCACGGCCCTGCGTTTTGGAGCGCAGATCGGTCGAATAGCCAAACATGGAAGCGAGCGGCACCTCTGCCGTAACGATCGCGACGCCGTTGCGGATGTCCGTTCCGGCAACCTGACCGCGGCGGGCGTTGAGATCGCCGATAACGTCGCCCATATACTGGTCGGGCGTCGTGACGACTACCTTCATGATGGGCTCAAGCAGCGTGGGACCCGCTTTCTGCGCGGCTTCCTTGAAAGCCATGCTGCCGCAGATCTTAAACGCCATTTCGCTCGAGTCAACCTCGTGGTAGCTGCCGTCGAGAAGTGTGACCTTCACGTCGACAACCGGATAACCGGCGAGCACGCCGGACGCCATGGCGCCCTGGATGCCCTGATCGACGCTGGGGATAAACTCCTTCGGAATGGCGCCGCCGGTGACGGCGTTGATGAACTCATAACCCTTGCCCGGGTTCGGCTCGATCTGAATCTTGGCCTGAGCAAACTGGCCCTTGCCGCCGGACTGACGTGCGTAGCGCATATCAACCGTAGCATTGCCGCGGATGGTCTCCTTGTAGGAAACCTGCGGCTTGCCGACGTTCGCCTCAACCTTGAACTCGCGGAGCAGACGATCCACGATGATCTCCAGATGGAGCTCGCCCATGCCGGCGATGATGGTCTGTCCCGTCTCCTCGTCCGTATAGGTCTTGAAGGTGGGATCCTCTTCGCTCAGCTTGGAGAGCGCGATCGCCATCTTTTCCTGACCGGCTTTGGTCTTGGGCTCGATGGCAACGCGGATAACGGGCTCGGGGAATTCCATCGATTCGAGAACGACCGGGTGCTTGTCGTCGCAGAGAGTATCACCCGTGCGGGTGTTTTTCAAACCCACAACGGCGGCGATCTCACCGGCATAGACAGCGTCGATGTCCTCGCGATGGTTCGCGTGCATGTGCAGCAGACGACCGAGACGCTCGCGCTGACCGCGGACGGTGTTCACAGCGGTCTCGCCGGCCTTGATGGAGCCGGAGTAGACACGCATGAACGCCAAGCGTCCAACGAAGGGATCCGTCATCACCTTGAAAACGAGACCGGCGAAGGGGCCGTTCACGTCCGCAGGAAGAGTGACCTCTTCCTCCGTCTTGGGGTTCACGCCGACAACGGGCGGAACATCCAGCGGAGAGGGCAGGAAATCGACAATGGCGTCGAGGAGCTTCTGCACGCCTTTGTTCTTGTACGACGTGCCGCAGAGCACCGGAACCATGCTGCCGCTGACGGTCGCCTTGCGGATGACCGTGCGCAGACGGTCAGCGGGGATTTCCTCGCCTTCCAGATACATCTCTGCGATCTCGTCGTCATAGAGGGATACGGCATCGATAAGCTTTTCCCGATACTCGGCGGCAAGATCCGCCATGTCCTCGGGGATGGGCTCCACGCGCATATCCTTGCCCAGATCGTCATAGAAAACAACGGAGTCCATGTCGATGAGATCGATGATCCCACGGAAATCCGATTCCTTACCGATGGGCAGCTGGATAGGCACGGCATTCGCCTTCAGGCGGTCATAGATCATGTCCATGACGTTGTAGAAGTCGGCGCCGGTGATATCCATTTTGTTAACGTAGATCATGCGCGGAACATTGTAATGATCCGCCTGACGCCACACCGTTTCCGTCTGGGGCTCGACACCGCCCTTTGCGCAGAGGACGGTTACGCAGCCGTCCAGCACGCGCAGGCAGCGCTCCACCTCGGCGGTGAAGTCCACGTGACCCGGCGTATCGATGATATTGATGCGCGTATCCTTCCAGAAGCAGGTGGTAGCAGCGCTGGTGATGGTGATACCGCGCTCCTGCTCCTGCACCATCCAGTCCATCGTGGCGCTGCCTTCATGGGTCTCACCCATTTTGTAGTTGACGCCGGTATAGAAGAGAATACGCTCGGTAGTCGTCGTCTTACCTGCATCAATGTGCGCCATGATGCCGATGTTTCTGGTTTTTTCAAGTGAATATGATCTGGGCATAAATCTCTACCTTTGCTGAAATTACCAACGATAGTGGGCGAAGGCCTTGTTGGACTCGGCCATCTTGTGCGTATCCTCGCGCTTCTTGACGGAGGCGCCGGTGTTGTTCACGGCGTCCATGATCTCGTTGGCGAGACGCTCCTTCATGGTCTTTTCGCTGCGCTTGCGGGAGTAGCCGACCAGCCAGCGGAGACCGAGGGTCTGACGACGCTCCGGACGAACCTCGATAGGCACCTGGTAGGTGGCGCCGCCGACACGGCGGGCCTTGACTTCCAGAGCCGGCATGATGTTGTTGAGAGCTTCGGTAAACACCTCAAGCGGATTGCGATCCAGCTTCTTCTGGATCAGGTCAAAGGCGTCGTAAACCACCTTCTGGGCCACGCCTTTTTTGCCGTCCAGCATAACACCGTTGATGAGCTTGGTCACCAGAACGCTGTTGTATACGGGATCCGGCAAGATTTCTCTTTTGGGAACGTTACCTCTTCTGGGCACTTTGCTTCCCTCCTTCATTATGAAATGATCTCAAAGGTACTCGACGGCAGCGCTCTGCCGCCGCTGTGTCCAAAAGGTTATCATATAAATAAAATATATCAATAACCAACAGGACACTGTTGGGGGTTTCGCTTACTTCTTACCCGCCTTGGGTCTCTTGGCGCCGTACTTGGAGCGGGACTGGCAGCGGCCATTGACGCCCTGGGAATCGAGTGTGCCGCGGATGATGTGGTAACGGACACCGGGCAGGTCCTTGACACGGCCGCCGCGAATCATAACGACGGAGTGCTCCTGCAGGTTGTGGCCGACACCGGGAATGTAGGCGGTCACTTCGTAACCGTTGGTGAGACGGACACGGGCGATCTTACGCAGAGCGGAGTTCGGCTTCTTAGGAGTCGAGGTACGCACAGCGGTGCAGACGCCGCGCTTCTGGGGAGAAGACTGGTCGGTCTCGCGGTTCTTCAGAGTGTTCAGGCCTTTCTGCATGGCAGGAGAGGTGGACTTGTAGGTCACCTGCTCTCTTCCCTTACGGACAAGCTGGTTAAATGTGGGCATGATTTTCCTCCTTTCCTCAAAAAAATGCTCTTGTGCGGGCACCAGCCCACACGATTTCTGATTCTAACAGAATGCACAAGAATAGTCAAGAAAATTCTGTAATTTTTCCGAGCAAAAATTTCTCATATTGCCGGAGGAAGGCGGAAAAATTCCGGGGTGACGGATCACCCCGGAATTTAATTCGGCTTAAAGCGCGTTCGTGAGCTTCTTGAGCTCGGAAAGGTCGACATAGTCGGCCTCATCCTCGATGGACTCGTCCGTCTTCATTTCGAAGTTGCGGTACATGTCCAGACCGGAACCAGCCGGAATGAGCTTGCCGATGATGACATTTTCCTTCAGACCGATCAGATGGTCAACCTTGCCCTTGATGGCGGCCTCGGTGAGAACCTTGGTCGTCTCCTGGAAGGACGCGGCGGACATCCAGCTGTCGGTGGCGAGAGACGCCTTCGTGATACCAAGCAGGATCGGCGTGCTGGTGGCGAGGGTGAGCCCCTCTTCCCCGGCGGCGATACGGGCTTTGATCGTGTTGTTGGCATCCTTGAGCTCGTTGACATCCACGGTGGAGCCGGAGAGCAGGTCGGTGCTGCCGGCATCCTCGATGCGAACCTTGCGCATCATCTGGCGGACGATGACTTCGATGTGCTTGTTGTTGATATCAACGCCCTGCTGACGGTACACCTTCTGGACTTCCTGCACCAGATAGTTGCGGACGCCCGGACGGCCGAACTCGTCGTCGTTCACGCCGCGGATGCGGAGCACATCGTGCGGGCTGAGCGCGCCGCGGGTCAGTTCCTGACCCTGATCGATGTGGTCGCCGTTCTGCACGATGATACCGGCGCCCAGAGGAACCTGGTACACGCGGGTCTCGCCCTGCTCGGCGTTGGTGACGGTGAGAGCCATCATGTTCTTGCGGGCTTCCTCGATCGTGAGAGTGCCGCTGATCTCGCTGAGGACGGCCATCTTCTTGGGCTTGCGCGCCTCGAAAAGCTCTTCGACTCGCGGAAGACCCTGCGTGATGTCATCACCGGCGATACCGCCGCTGTGGAACGTACGCATGGTGAGCTGGGTGCCCGGCTCGCCGATGGACTGCGCGGCGATGACGCCGACGGCCTCACCGGAGTTAACCGGCTTGCCGGTAGCAAGGTTCATGCCGTAGCAGCGGGCGCAGACGCCGCAGCGGGACTCGCAGGAGAGCACGCTGCGAACTTCCACACTCGTAATGCCGTGGGCGGCGAGGAATTTCGCGTCGCCGGACATGAGCAGGTGGTCGGTATCGAACAGCACCTCGCCGGTCTTGGGATCGACGACGGGCTTGGCCGGGAAGCGGCCGTGGATGTTCTCACCGAAGGAGTGGATATACTCGTCGTACTTCGGATCCTCGGGATCGAGAACGAACACGGCGTAGCCGCGGCTGTCGATCGCGGTGGCGGGAACGCCTTCGGTCGTGCCGCAGTCCGGCTCACGGATGATGACATCCTGGCTGACATCGACCATTCGGCGGGTCAGGTAACCGGAGTCGGCGGTACGAAGCGCCGTATCGGCCATGCCCTTTCGGGCGCCGCGGGTGGAGATGAAGTATTCGAGAACGCTCAGACCTTCGCGGAAGTTGGCCTTGATGGGGATCTCAATGGTCTTACCGGCGGTGTTCGCCATCAGGCCGCGCATACCGGCAAGCTGACGGATCTGGTTGGCGCTGCCTCGCGCACCGGATGTCGCCATGATGTTGATGGGGTTGAACTCGTCGAGGTTGTCCATCAGGGCCTTGGCGACTTCGCCGGTCGTCTTTTCCCACTCGGCAACGACCATGCGGTAGCGTTCGTCGTTGGTGATAAGACCGCGCTTGTACTGCTTTTCGATCGCGAGAACCTTTTTCTCGGTTTCGGCGATCTTCGCCTTCTTCGCCTCGGGGACGACCATGTCCGCGATGGAGATGGTCATACCGCTGCGGGTGGAGAACTTGTAACCCTGCGCCTTGATGCTGTCGAGCACCTCGGCGGAAATGGTGAAGCCGTGCTTCTGGATGCAGCGGTCGATGATATCGCCGAGCTTTTTCTTGTCAACACGGAAGCCGATTTCGTAATCGAAAGCGTGCTCCGGATCGGTACGGTCCACAAAGCCGAGATCCTGCGGAATGGGCTCGTTGAAGATGATACGGCCAACCGTCGTTTCGACGGTCTTGTGGGTTTCCACACCGTCGATCGTCTTGGTCACGCGAACCTTGACGGGGCTGTGGAGCGTGACTTCCCCGGCCTGATACGCCATGAGCGCTTCCTCGGGGCTGCAGAACGCCATGCCGGTTCCCTTTTCCTCACGCACATAGGTGAGATAGTAGGAGCCGAGAACCATGTCCTGCGTCGGGATGGAGTGCGGGTGGCCGTCCTGCGGGCGCAGGAGATTGTTCACCGAGAGCATGAGGATGCGGGCTTCCGCCTGCGCCTCGGCACTCAGAGGAACGTGGATGGCCATCTGGTCACCGTCGAAGTCGGCGTTGTACGCGGTGCAGGCCAGCGGGTGCAGCTTGAGAGCGCGGCCTTCCACGAGCACTGGTTCGAACGCCTGGATGCCCAGACGGTGCAGCGTCGGCGCGCGGTTGAGCAGCACCGGGTGCTCCTTGATGACAACATCGAGCGCGTCCCAGACCTCCGCCTTCTGGCGGTCCACCATTTTCTTGGCGGATTTGATGTTGTTGGCAACGCCGTCCTCGACGAGCTTCTTCATCACGAACGGGCGGAACAGCTCAATGGCCATTTCCTTCGGCACGCCGCACTGGTACATCTTGAGTTCCGGGCCGACGACGATAACGCTACGGCCGGAGTAGTCAACACGCTTGCCGAGCAGGTTCTGACGGAAGCGGCCCTGCTTGCCCTTGAGCATATCGCTCAGAGACTTGAGCGCGCGGGAGTTCGCGCCGGTGACGGCGCGGCCGCGGCGGCCGTTATCGATAAGGGAGTCCACCGCCTCCTGCAGCATGCGCTTCTCGTTGCGCACGATGATGTCGGGTGCGCTGAGCTGGATGAGGCGCTTCAAACGGTTGTTGCGGTTAATGACGCGGCGGTAGAGGTCGTTCAGATCGCTCGTCGCGAAACGGCCGCCGTCGAGCTGAACCATCGGGCGAATCTCCGGCGGAATGACTGGGAGAACGTCGATGATCATCCAGGACGGCTTGTTGCCGGACTGGCGGAACGCCTCAACAACCTCGAGGCGCTTGACGATCTTCGCCTTTTTCTGGCCGGACGCGGACTTCAGCTCCTCGCGGAGGTCGTGGGAGAGCTGCTCGCAGTCGATCTCTTCGAGCAGCTTCTTGATGGCCTCAGCGCCCATGCCCGCCTGGAAATCGTCCTCATACTTCTCGCGCATATCGCGATATTCCTTCTCGGAGAGAAGATCGCAGCGCTTGAGCGGCGTGGAGCCGGGATCGGTGACGATATAAGAGGCAAAGTAAAGAACCTTTTCGAGGGTGTGCGGCGTCATGTCGAGCAGCAACCCCATGCGGGACGGGATGCCCTTGAAGTACCAGATGTGACTCACGGGCGCGGCCAGCTCAATATGACCCATGCGCTCGCGGCGCACCTTGCTCTTGGTGATCTCAACGCCGCAGCGGTCGCAGATTTTACCCTTGTAGCGGATCTTCTTATACTTTCCGCAGTGGCATTCCCAGTCCTTCGTAGGCCCGAAAATACGCTCGCAGAAAAGGCCGTCGCGCTCCGGCTTGAGCGTACGGTAGTTGATGGTCTCCGGCTTTTTGACTTCGCCGTGGGACCAGGAAAGGATCATTTCGGGAGAAGCAATGCCAATCTGAATGGCGTCAAACGGGGTGTAGCTCATTATTCTCTCTCCTCCACTTCATCCGTATCGTCATCGCCGAAGGACTCTTCGTTCTCCGGCTCATCGCCGAACACCGACTGGCTGCGGTCGATGCTGAAGCCGGCGTCGCTGAAGTCCTCCTCGCTCGCGCGGTAATCATCGCGCATGCCGGGGATGTAATCGTCCTCGTCGTCCTCTTTGAGTTCGATTTCCTGTCCGTCCTTGTCGAGGACCTTGATGTCCAGACACAGGGACTGGAGCTCCTTGACCAGAACCTTGAACGATTCCGGCACGCCGGGCTGCGGGATGTTGTGACCCTTGACGATGCTCTCGTACGTGCGGACACGGCCGGTAACGTCGTCGGACTTGACGGTCAGAATCTCCTGCAGAGTGTGTGCCGCGCCGTAGGCCTCGAGCGCCCAGACTTCCATTTCGCCGAAGCGCTGGCCGCCGAACTGCGCCTTGCCGCCGAGCGGCTGCTGCGTGACGAGGCTGTACGGGCCGGTGGAACGGGCATGGATCTTATCGTCTACGAGGTGGTGCAGCTTGAGGAAGTATACCCAGCCGACGGTGACATCGTTATCGAACTTGTCGCCGGTGCGGCCGTCGTACAGAACGCTCTTGCCGTCCTCGCGGAGTCCGGCCTCGCGGAGCGTTTCGCGGATGGTGGTCTCGTTCGCGCCGTTGAAGATCGGCGTGGCGACCTTCCAGCCGAGCGCCTGCGCCGCATAGCCCAAGTGGACTTCCAGAACCTGTCCGATGTTCATACGGGACGGGACGCCCAGGGGGTTCAGCACGATGTCGAGCGGGGTGCCGTCCGGCAGGTACGGCATATCCTCACGCGGCAGGATACGGGAAACAACGCCCTTGTTGCCGTGGCGGCCGGCCATCTTGTCGCCGACGGAGATCTTACGCTTCTGCGCAATATATACGCGGACGACCTGATTGACGCCGGGGGACATTTCGTCGCCGTTTTCACGGGTAAACACTTTGACATCGACAATGATGCCGCTCTCGCCGTGCGGAACCTTCAGCGAGGTATCGCGCACTTCGCGCGCCTTCTCACCGAAGATGGCGCGGAGCAGACGCTCCTCGGCGGTGAGGTCGGTCTCGCCCTTGGGCGTGACCTTGCCGACGAGAATATCGCCGCTGCGCACCTCGGCGCCGACGCAGATGATGCCGCGCTCGTCGAGGTATTTGAGAGCGTCGTCGCCGACGCCGGGGATATCGCGGGTGATCTCCTCGGGTCCGAGCTTGGTGTCGCGGGCGTCGCACTCATACTCCTCCACATGGATGGAGGTGTAAACGTCGTCCATGACAAGGCGCTCGTTGAGGAGAACGGCGTCCTCGTAGTTGTAGCCTTCCCACGTGGTGAAGCCGACGAGAACGTTCTTGCCGAGGCTGATCTCGCCCTGCGAGGTGGAGGGGCCGTCGGCGATAACGTCGCCCTGCTTCACGCGCTCGCCGACCTTGACGATCGGGCGCTGGTTGAAGCACGTACCCTGGTTGCTGCGGGCGAACTTAATGAGCTTGTAATCCTTGCTCTCGCCGCTGTCGTAGCGGACGGAGATGCTGTCCGCGCTCACGCGGGTAACGATGCCGTCGCCCTCGGCGAGGACAACAACACCGGAGTCGACCGCGCAGCGGTGCTCGATGCCGGTGGCAACGATGGGCTGCTGCGTCGTCATCAGAGGAACGGCCTGACGCTGCATGTTCGCGCCCATCAGTGCGCGGTTCGCGTCGTCGTTCTCGAGGAACGGGATCATCGCGGTGGCGATGGAGATCATCATTCGGGGGGACACGTCCATGAAGTCGACCTTCTCGCGGTCAACATCAATGATCTCGTCGCGGTGGCGGCAGGTGACACGCTTGTTGATGAGTCTTCCCTGCTCGTCGAGCGGCTCCGTCGCCATGGCCATGACGTACTGATCTTCCACGTCAGCGGTCATGTAGACGACTTCCTTGGTGACAACGCCGGTCTCCTTGTCGATGCGGCGGTACGGCGTAATGAGGAAGCCGTACTCGTCCACGCGGGCGTAGGAGGACAGGTAGTTGATAAGGCCGATGTTCGGACCTTCCGGCGTCTCAATCGGGCAGAGACGCGCGTAGTGGCTGTAGTGAACGTCTCGCACGTCGAAGTTGGCGCGCTCACGGCTCAGGCCGCCGGGGCCGAGCGCGGAGATACGGCGCTTGTGCGTGAGTTCGGCCAGCGGGTTTGTCTGATCCATGAACTGGCTCAGCGGGCTGGAACCGAAGAACTCCTTGATTGCCGCCGTAACGGGACGGATATTGATGAGGCTCTGCGGCGTGACAATGTCGAGATCCTGCAGCGTCATGCGCTCGCGGATCACGCGCTCCATGCGGGAGAAGCCGATGCGGAACTGGTTTTGCAGCAGCTCACCGACGCTGCGGACGCGGCGGTTGCCGAGATGGTCAATGTCGTCCGGCTCGCCGATGCCGTGTGCCAGGCAGCAGAGATAGTTCGCCGCGGAGAAGATATCGTCGCAGATGACGTGCTTCGGCATGAGGAGATCCACGTTCTCTCGGAGCACTTCCTTGAGCTCTTCGCCCTCGTACTGCTCCATGTACTGGCGCAGGAGGATGAAGCGGACGCGCTCGCGCAGGCCGAGCTCTTCCTTGATGATGCGGCGGTTTTCCGCATCGTCATCCGAGAAGTGGACAAAGTTTGCCGCGTCGACCATGCCGTTGGAGAAAACGCGGACGGTCTCGTTCTCACCGACAACGAGGCGAACGGCGTTGACGCCCTTCGCTTCCAGCTCGCGGACACGCTCACGGGTGAGCGTCTCACCGGCGTCGGCAAGGATCTCCCCGGTCATCGGGTCGGCGACGGGCTCAGCAAGGGCGTAGCCCGCCACGCGCGGGTAGAGCGAAAGCTTCTTGTTGAACTTATAACGGCCGACGTTGGAAATATCGTACCGGCGGTGATCGAAGAAGAGGTTTTCGAGCAGGGTCTCGCTGCTCTCGACCGTCGGGGGATCGCCGGGACGGAGCTTCTTGTAGATCTCCAGCAGGCAGTCGTCGCGGGAGATGCAGGTGTCGCGCTCGAGCGTGGTGACGATGCGCTTATCGTCGCCGAAGATCTCGCGGAGCGCGTCGCCGGTGACGGCGCCGCCGACAGGATTATCGAGGCAGCTGAGCCAGGTGTGCGGCTTGTCCGCCTTATAAGCGCCGAGAGCCTTGAGCAGAAGCGTCGCGGGCAGCTTGCGGTTCTTGTCGATGCGGACGTAGAACACGTCGTTCAGGTCGGTCTCATACTCCAGCCACGCGCCGTGGTACGGAATGATGGTCGTACCGTACACGGAGCTGTTGGTCTTGTCCGTTTTCTTGTCGAAGTAGATACCGGGCGAGCGGACAATCTGGGAGACGATAACGCGCTCGGCGCCGTTGATGATAAACGTGCCGCTCGCGGTCATGAGCGGGAAATCGCCCATGAAAATTTCCTGTTCCTTGATCTCCTCGGTCTCGCGGTTGCGCAGACGCACGCTGACCTTCAGCGGGGCGGCGTATGTGGCGTCGCGCGCCTTGCACTCCTCCTCCGTATACTTCGGGGGCTCGTTCATGGAATAATCCACGAAGGAGAGCTCCAGATTGCCGGAGTAGTCCGTAATGGCAGCTACGCCCTTGAAGACTTCCCGCAGACCCTCGTCCAGAAACCACTTATAGGAATTCTTCTGGATTTCGAGCAGGTGCGGCATGTCCTGAATTTCTTCCGCGCGGGCGAAGCTCTTTCTGATTGTTCTTCCGTACTGTACATCCTTAGGCATCGGCGAATCTCCCTTTTTCCGCCGGAGGAGCTTATCTCCGGCGCAGAATACCCGTTCCGGGGGGAATATGGTTTGCTGTGCCGCTTTTGTGAAACGCCCGGTTGCGTTGTGAAAATATCCGTATCCGGGTTGATTTTTCACGGAGCGGCTGATATACTAACGATAGTAAAAGGGGCTGTATGCGGCTACCCATAGCAACATATAGCAATTTATTATACCAAGCCGTCCTTGTAGTGTCAAGGGCGATTTTTTTATAATTTCTGTATTGCCGTGAGCCGCTGTTTGCCGTAAAATACACAGAAACAACGCATTTCCGGAGCTGTCAATGGAACGATTTCTGATTTTGCTCGCCCTTGCGGGACTGAGCTACCTTCTGCTGTATACCGAGGGGCTTGTAAAAAATTCCCGAACGCGTTTTGCCGTGCTCGGCGTTCTGCTCGCCGCATTCGGCGTTCGGTTTTTCCTTTTCGGCATCGCGCCGAACGACACGGCAAGCGCCGTGGAAAGCGCCATTGCCTGGTATCGCGACGCCGGAGGCTTCTGGGGCATTCGCTCCTCCGCGCTTCCCTACTCGATCCCGGTGCAGTACTTCATGGCATTCTTTTCTCTCGCGCCGGGCGGCGGGCTTACTTTATTTAAATATCTCTGCGTCTTTGCCGAGGTGACGATGGCCTGGGCGGCGCAGCGGTGCGTGCAATGCGTCACAGTACGCGCACAGCCGCGGCTCTTTGCCTTCCTCATCGTGCTGCTTCTCCCCTCCGGCATCTTTCAGGGCGTCTGCTCCGCCACGGGCGACAGTCTTTGGTGGGTGTTCATCGCGCTCGCAGCCTCCTGCGCCATGCGCGGGGAGTGGCGCTGGTGCGCAGGGATGCTTGCGCTTGCCGTAGCGTTCCATCCCTCGGCGCTCTGGATCGTGCCGGTGTTCTGGGTGTTCACCGCCGTGCGGCGCAACACATGGTTTTCGCTGCTCCATCTCGTCGGCTGGTATATCGCCGTCATGATCCCGGCGCTGCTGCTCGGCCGTCCCGGCGGCGATTGCCTGCCGTTTTACCCGGCGCTCGGAACGCTCACCGCGCGACCGCTCTTCGGCGGTGCGCCGGGCATATACTCGCTTACGCAATATTCCTTCATCGCCCCGACCGGCATCGCGCTTTACGTTGTTTTCGCGCTGCTGCTCGTATGGCGCATGAGCCGGAAGAGTCTCGCCGCCGACCGGCGGCGGCAGCTCACAGCGCTTTCGCTCGCCTCGCTCTGTGCCGTGGCGCTCCTGCCGTGGATGAGCGCCGACAGCCTTTACGGCGCGGAGGTGCTTCTCGTTGCCCTCTGCTGTCTGGAGCCGAAGGTCATCCCGGCGGCGGTGTGCGTGAGCTTTGCCTCGGCGCTCGCGCTCTTGAAGGACATTTACGGCAGCGCCGTCTTCCTCCCGCTCGGTTGGGCGAGTCTCGCCCTCCTCGCCGCCATGGTCATTCTCACGCTATATCTTCTGCTGAAAAATAAGACCGTTCGACGCACAGCATAATAAAATTGAGCCCGCGGGAGCCGAAGCTTCCGCGGGCTTTCATTATTTCAATACTTCAATATTCAAGCTCAGTCCTTCTGCCGGTAGCTGCCGAAGAACTTTTCCAGACGCCGGGAGGCGTCGTTCAGAGAAACGAGGTCGGGCAGGTAGACGATGCGGAAGTGATCCGGTTCGCCCCAGTTGAAGCCCGTACCGGCGGTGACGAGGATTCTCTGTTCCTTCAGAAGATCCAGCGCCATCTGCTCGTCGCTGTGGATATTGAATTTCTTTGTATCCACCTTCGGGAAGATGTAGAACGCCGCTCTCGGCTTGGCCGCGCTCAATCCGGGGATGGAATTGAGCGTTTTCCAGATGAGCTCGCGCTGCTCATACAGCCGTCCGCCGGGGCAGAGATATTCGTCCACCGACTGATAGCCGCCAAGGGAGGTCTGGATGATGCTCTGCGCCGGAACGTTGGAGCAAAGGCGCATTTTGGCGAGGAGGTTGAGTCCTTCGATATACCCCTTGGCGTGAGACTTATCGCCGGCGAGGCACACCCAGCCGACGCGGAAGCCCGCAACGCGGTGGGACTTGGAAAGGCCGTTGAAGCAGAGCGTCAGAAGATCGGGCGCGAGCGAGGCGAGCGCGATATGCTCGTCCTCCCCCTGCATAACGAGGCGGTCATAAATCTCGTCGGCAAAGAGGATGAGATCGTTCTCGCGGGCGACCTGCACGATCTGCTCCAAAATCTCCTTCGGATAGAGCGCGCCGGTCGGGTTGTTCGGGTTGATGACAACAATGCCCTTCGTCTTGGGTGTGAC
The DNA here is from genome assembly GCA_934511165.1 of uncultured Oscillospiraceae bacterium. Classification (GTDB taxonomy): domain Bacteria; phylum Bacillota; class Clostridia; order Oscillospirales; family Oscillospiraceae; genus Apopatocola. Next base: position 13,106 of record CAKSWA010000015.1, read on the forward strand.
CTTGGAGCGGAGGTCGTTGATATCGGGATACCAGTCCTGCTGCTCATCGCAGAGATAATGCACCGCCTTGCCGCCGGCGAGCGTGATGGACGCCGTCCAGAGCGGGTAATCCGGCGCGGGGACGAGAATTTCGTCGCCGTCGTCGAGCAGGCCCTGCATGGTGAGCGTGATGAGCTCGCTCACGCCGTTGCCGGTGAAGATGTCGTTGATGCCGACATTGGGGATACCCTTGAGCTGGCAGTACTGCATGATCGCCTTGCGGGCGGAGAACAGGCCGCGGGAATCGGAGTAGCCCTCGCAGTTGCGCAGGTTATAGATCATATCGAGAATGACCTCGTCGGGGGCATAAAAGCCGAAGGGCGCGGGGTTGCCAATGTTGAGCTTCAGTATATTCGCGCCGCGCGCTTCCATGCGCATGGCTTCGTCCATTACGGGACCGCGAATGTCGTAGCAGACGTTGTCAAGCTTTTTGGACTGCTCGTAATTTTTCTTTTCCATGGTGTTTCTCCTTTATCGCAAAAATGAAAACGCCCTGAGCCAATCGGCTCAGGGCGGAAAATACTCCGTGTTACCACCTGAATTCGGACAAGATGTCCGCACTCTGCCCGGTACTGCATACCGGCTCTCAATATAACGGCGAGACTCCGTCCGGGCATTTTCTCCCGGCCGCTCAGGGATGGCTTCCGAACGGAACGCATCAAGGCTTTCACCAACCGCCTCTTCTCTGCATGCGAACGATGTCCGTACTCTTTCCCGTCAAAGCGTTTTCTTATGGATTGAGTGGAGTCTACCACCGATTTTGCCGAATGTCAAGCGCCAAGCGAAAAAACTATGGAATGTGCCTGTGCTTTCAGCTTCCTTTCAGATTCATGTTGTAGTATAATGCGAACGACAAAAGAGGTGTATGCCATGAAAATACTGATCGTAGAGGATGAAAAGCTGCTGGCCGACTCGCTCAAAACGCTTCTGGAAAGTAAGGGATTTGACGTAGAAACCGTGTACGACGGCATTTCCGGCGCGGAGTACGCCGAGCTCGGCGTGTACGATCTGCTGATACTGGATGTGATGATGCCCGGCATGGACGGGTACGCCGTTGCGCGCTCCGTCCGAGCGAGGCGGTGCGGCGTGCCGATTCTGATGCTCACGGCGCGTTCGAGTCTGGAAGACCGCGTGGAAGGCTTGAATGCCGGAGCAGATTATTATCTTACGAAACCCTTTGATGCGCGCGAGCTGCTTGCGTGCATCAATGCGCTTCTGCGGCGGCAGGGCGCGCAGGTAGACGCGCTCTCCTTCGGGAACACGTCCCTCGACCTTGCCTCCAGCACGCTCTGCTGCGGCGAGAAGTCCGTGCGGCTCTCGGCGCGGGAGTTTGACGTGATGCGTCTGCTCCTCCAGTCCGGCGGCAGCAATCTCTCCAAGGAAGCGCTGCTCTCCCGCGTGTGGGGCTTTGATTCCAACGCCGTGGAAAACAGCGTAGAAGTTTATGTCGGCTTTCTGCGCAAGAAGCTGGCGAGCATCGGGTCAAACGTTCGGATCGAATCCGTCCGGCGGCTCGGCTATCATCTGGAGGTGGCTTCCTCATGCTGAAAAAGCTCCGTCTGCGTTTTGTCGGCATCAATATGGCAATTGTGCTCGTGATCCTCTGCACGATCTTCGGCGTGCTGCTGCACACGACGCACGCAAATCTTGAACAGGAAACCGTAGATATGATCACCGCTGTGGCCGCCGATCCTTTGCAGCTCAACTGGCCGGATACATCCTCGCGTCTCCCCTACTTTACGGTGCGTATCTCGCCCTACGGCAGCGTGCGCGTGCGCGGGACAAGCTATCTTGATTTCTCGGATGAGCAGGTACTCTCCGGCATCGTTACGGAAGCGCTGCGCTCCGGCGATGAGCAGGGACTGCTGCGCGATTATTCTCTCCGCTATCTGCGCACGGCGTGGCGTGGGAGCGAGTATATCGTCTTTGCCGACATATCCAGTGCAAACGCCACAATGCGAAATCTTTGGCGGAGCTGTATCTTTATCGGGCTTTGCGCCGCAGCAGTGTTTCTCGCCGTCAGCTTTCTTCTGGCGCGCTGGGCGGTGAAACCGGTGGAAAAGGCATGGACGCAGCAGAAGCAGTTTGTGTCCGATGCCTCGCACGAGCTGAAAACGCCGCTCACCGTGATCCTCACGAACGCAGAAATGCTCCGCGATCCCTCGTATTCCGAGCCGGAGCGGCAGCGTTTTGCCGAGAGCATTCTCACCATGTCGCACCAGATGCGTGGGCTGGTGGAGAGCCTCTTAGAGCTTGCAAGAGTAGATAATGGCGCAGTAAAGAAGGTTTTTGCCCCGCTCGATCTGAGCACGCTCACGCAGGATGCCGTGCTGCCGTTTGAGGCGCTGTTCTTTGAAAAAGGTCTTACGCTCCAAACCGCCGTTGAGCCCAACATTACGGTGCGCGGCAGCGCGCATCATCTCCGCCAGAGCGTGGAGATATTGCTCGACAACGCCGTCAAATATTCCGCTCCCGGCACCGTCCGGGTGGAGCTGAAAAAGACTGGCCATGACAAATGCGCTCTGAGCGTCGAAACCCCCGGCGAGCCGCTATCACCGGAGGAGTGCCGGAACGTTTTCAAGCGCTTTTACCGTGCCGACCGCGCCCGCGCCATGGATCATAGCTACGGTCTCGGCCTTTCGATCGCCGAGAGCATCGTGACGGAGCATGGCGGAAGAATCCGCTGCGAGGGCAAAGAAGCCGGGAACATATTCACCATCACCCTCACGACCGTGAAAGGAGACCAGAAATGAGCTTTGATATTTCTGCGCTCTCCAGCCGGTTCACCGTCCGGCGGCTGACGGAAAGCGATGTTCCCGCCATGCTTGCGCTTGCGGAAACAAATCCCGTATACTACCGGTATCACTTCCCCGCACCGTCGAGTGAGGACATTCTCTCCGGAAACGACGCTGCCGAGCGGCTATACACCCGCGCAGGCTTTCAGTTTGTGCAGGCAAAGCCGATGTTCTATGAGGACACCGGCTGGACGGAATACAAAATGTTTGACCTGAATCTCTAAACGATAAATTACCGGCGGACGGGAAAGCTTCCCGTCCGCCATTTTATTATTTGATTTTCCTGTGGCAGTGCCAAAGCAGAGCCGCCGCAAGGAGGGGCATTTATGTACGGCTTTTCTGCCCGGTCTTTCTCTGATAGGCGTTGGGAATCCCCATCTCGTCCCGGTATTTGGCGATAACGCGGCGGGAGAGGCAAATGCCTTTCTGTGAGAGAATTTCCGCGCACCGCTGATCCGAAAGCGGGTCGTTCCCGTCCTCTTCGTCAAACAGAAGCTGCAGCCTTGCTTTGATATCGTTCGCCGTATTTTCCGCTCCTGTCTGCACATTCCGCGGGAAGAAAAAAGAAAGAGGGTAAACCGTTCCCGACCACAGCAGATATTTGCCGCGTATCGCACGGGAAACCGTTGACTCATGAACCCCAGCCGTACAAGCTACATCCGTAAGCTTCAGCGGCGATGGAAATTCCGTCTTTTTCCGGAAAAACGCATCCTGAAGCGTAACAATAGCTTTTCCGCAGGTGAGCAGGGTGCTCCTTCGCATGGACAATCCATGGATCACGTCATTTGCATCGCTGATATAGCTTTGCAGATACTCCTTTACCTCCGGATCGTCGGACCCCTTTTCCAATGTCTTATAGTAGGCGTTGACGCGGATCTTCGGGAGCCAGTCGTTCAGCAAGCGCAATTCAAATATACCGTCATTTTCTTCAAGGACAATATCCGGCATTACATACTGCGTCTTTTCTGCCGGGAGAAATGGTCTGGCCGGTACGCATTCCAGCGACTGGATGACCTTTTCCGCACACAGAACGGCGTCGGTCGGGATACCGAGTTTTTTACTGATGAGGCTATATTTCTTTGCCGCAAGCTCCTTCCAATAATCGCGGACGATCGTTCCCGCTATGGGTTCATCCCGTCTGGCGAGCTGCAGCAGAAGGCTTTCGCGGACGGAGACCGCGGCAATGCCGGGCGGGTCCATGGTCCATATCTCTTCGAGCGCCGCCTTGACGGTTGTCGTATCCACGGACAGGTCGGAGGCGATCTCATTCTCCGTTTCCGTCCGAATCCCGGATTTATCCAGTCCGCTTATAATGTACAGGATCGCGCGGCATATCTCCGGCGGGAGAGCGCGTTCCAACATCTGCGATTTTATATGGTCGAAGAGCGATGTGTGGTCGTCCGCAGGAGCAAAAACCTCCGCAATCGATAAGCCGTCGCCGGAAGAAGTGCCGAACGATTTTTCCGTATAAAGGTTTTTGCTTCCCCAAAAATCGTCAGACAGTTCAAGAACGGGGTTATTCTCGGATAATTCCGCCAAAAACCGTTCCAGATCCTCCTCACCCATTTGCAGGAGAGAAAGGCTCTGGATCGTTTTCATTGACATTTTCTGTACGGCTTTGAGCTTTTGTGAGGCCTGTAATTTCATGGAATGTCTCCCGGTTTCTTGTTTGGAAACGTCAGGTGATATCGATTTTGTGCCGCTTCAGCTTATGCTGGAGAGTCTGACGGCTTATCGACAGCCGCTCTGCCGCCTTTGTGATATTGTTTCCGCTCCGCTCCAGCGCGTCGATGATGAGTTCCCGCTCATAGAGCGCCGTTTGCAGCGCCAGATCAATAACGCGCCCGTCCAGCTCCTTATCCCGCGGATCGCGCGCTTCCTCCGTCTCATGCAGCGTATTCCGGATGTAGTTCGGAAAATACTGAATGTCCACCACTTCCGAAGTTGAGGAACTGACAGCGAACTCGATCAGGTTTTTCAGCTCTCGAACATTTCCGGGCCATTTATATTCGCGGAGAACCTCTTTGGCCGCGGGTGAAAGACCCGCGATCCTTTTTGAAAACTTCTTTGCGTAATAGTCGATATAGTAGGAAATCAGAAGATCTATATCCTCTTCCCTTTCGCGCAGCGGCGGAATATCGACCTGCACACCGGCGAGACGGTAAAAGAGATCCTGGCGCATTTTGCCATCGTTCATCAGATCCCAGGGATTCTGGTTGCACGAAGCGATGACGCGGACATTGCAGGATATCTCTTTCGTTGACCCGACCTTCATATACCTACCTTCCTGAAGGATGCGAAGCAGGCGCGCCTGTGTACTCAGCGCCAGAGAATTTACCTCATCGAGAAACAGCGTTCCCCCATCCGCAGCGGCAAACAGGCCTTCGGAATTTTCGCTGCCGGTGAATGCACCTTTGACGGTTCCGAACAGCGCTGCATCCGCCAGATCCTCCGGAATTGTGCTGCAATTGATCGCCACAAAGTGTGTTTTTCTCGGATCGGCAGAAAAAATGCTCTGCGCAATCAGTTCTTTTCCTGTTCCGGTTTCGCCGGTGATAAAAACGTTGAAATTCTTTCCTACCGCGCTTTTGGCGACCTCAATGGCCTCGCGCATTTTGGGAGAGCGGGATATTATGCTGTCAAACGTATAGTATCCGGTATGGTCCGGCAAGTGGGAGGGTGTTGTCGTTATCTTTTTAATGGTATTTGTCGTCTTGATGAGATTTTCTATGCTCTCCTGCGTATATTCGAGATTTATCACAGCTTCCAGACTGCCGTACCGGTCGATATACGGTATCGACGTGTTTATGACGGTAACCTCGCTGCCGTCGTGTACCTGAAAGCTGTCGATCTGATTAAAAAAGGAGGTACGCCGGTTCAGCGTTGCAAGAACGCAGCTTTGCTGCTCGTCCGTATCATAGATTTCCAGAAGCTTTTTCCCGGTAATTTTCTTGCGGTCCACAGAGGACATCTTTTCGCTGGCGGTATTCAGAAAAATCAACGTGGAATTCTTATCGTAAATCTGAATACCCACATCGATCATATCCATGGCAAAGCGGAAAAAATCGTTGTCAAGGCTGCTTCGGGAAATGTGCAGAATCAGAAGCGTTTTATCTTCCGGAAGCGGGATCTGCGTAAACTGGATCCAATGCCCGTTGAAGAAAAACTGCCCCTGCTCCGATTCCGCAGAAAGATCCGGGAAAACGGCAGACGGCTCTTTATAAAGGAGATTCACCCGGCTCATCTGGGTCAGCTTCTGAAAAGCCTTCCCATAAAAAACCACGGACGAGATAAGCCCGTTCTCCAGCGTAAAAATCGCAAGAGCGTTTTTTTCCATGCGATAACTCCCTTCTGCGCAGTGTTTTTGCCCGAAGCATTCCGCCGCTGCAACCGTTACGATTATACATGAGAATATATCATTTTTCAAGGAATTATGCAAATTATTTTGCGCAATTTTTTTTGCGCGCAAGCAGATTTGCGCAAATGCATTTGCAATCGCTAACTAAAAGCTCATATACAGGCGGAGCAAAAAAGAAACGTGTTCCCAGGTTTTTGACCGATTCGTAAATTCACTTCAACGCTCTTTATGCATATTGACATTTTTTTGCATTTTCCGCCACTTGGCACGCTCTTTGCTGTGAAAAATAGTGAAGAAACTATTTGAAAGGAGCATGTCATGGGAAAGAAAGCACACACCCTTGAGAAGCGAGGAAGCTGGGGAACGCGAATCGGCTACCTCATGACCATGTGGTTTTCCGCGATCGGCATCGGAAACATGTGGAGATTTCCGTTCCGATGCGCCGGCAGCGGAGGAGGAGCGTTCCTCCTGCCCTATCTGGTCTTTATTCTGCTGATCTCGCTGCCCTCTGTTATGATGGAGAGCGCCGCCGGAAAATACGGAAGGTCCTCCCCCGTGGGAACCATGGGAAAGATGGCCGGTATGCGGGGCATTGGCATAGTGATCCTGCTGCTCAACATGATGGCCGCTTATTACATTGTGGTCGTTTCTCAAAGTCTTTACTGGGTCGTTCAGTCCGCAAGAAACGTTTTTGCTACGACGGACGCCGCCGTTGTCTGGAACAACTTCATGGCCAACAAGGGGCTCAGCTTCGGGTTGTTCGTGATTACGCTCATCCTGTCCGTGATCCCGCCGTTCTTCGGCATCCAGAAGGGCGTGGAGAAGGTCGGCAAATGGATCGGCGGATTTGCCTTCGTCATCATCATTGTCGGCGCTGTCCGCGCGCTGACGCTCCCCGGAGCGATCGACGGCGTTGTGTTTTTCCTGACGCCGGACTGGAGCCGCATGTTTACAAGCGCCACGCTGGGCTCGGCTCTCAGTCAGGCATACTTCACCTTCGGGGCCGGTTGGGGATGGTTCCTTGTTCTCTCCTCCTATCTGAACAAGGAGTCGGATGTCGGCTTCAGCAGCATAACGACCGGTTTTGCCGACACCACGTTCGCTCTTCTCTCCGGCTTTGCCATTATCCCCACGCTTTTCGCCTGCGGCTACACCAGCGAGACCGTTTCGACCCTCGGCATTTCCACGGCGTATGTGGCGCTGCCGCAGGTGTTCGTCGGCATGAAAGGCGGATACATCATCTCCTTGCTCTTCTTCGTTGCGCTGTTCTTTGCAGCTTACTCCTGCGCTTACGTTCTGGTCGAGGTCGTGGCAAGCTACCTCATCGACAACCTGCACATGTCCCGGAAGAAAGCCGCCGTGATCTCCGGCCTCATCCTTCTTGTCTGCGGTGCGGCGCCGAGCATGAGCGAGACGCTGCTCAACAATCTGGACAGCATCTTCGGCAGCTTCGTTCTTCCCTCTCTGGTCACTCTCCAGGTGGTTTCCATCGGATACCGGTTCGGCGGAGAGCGGCTGCGCCGGATCGTTATCAACGTTTTCGGCAACGGATATATCGGGAAGTTCTTCACGAAGATTTACCTGTATTTCGTCCCTGCCATCAACATTTTCCTGATGTTCTGGTTCGCTCACGGCAGCTACGCGGCCGGGTCTCCCTGGTATCTGGGATACGGCGGACTCTTCCTGGTGCTCGGAATATGCGCCGTTGTTGTGGGCGGCACGTTCTGGTATGACCGGAAAAAGAACGTCCCCTGGGACGGCATGAAAGAGGAGGGTTAAGGTATGCAGCTCGGAACATGGATAATGGTTTTTGTATGCATCGCATGGTTCGTTCTGTTCGGTTATTTTACCGCCCGCGACCTGCGCACGGAAACCACGAAAAAAGAGATGCTTCAAAACGGACAGGAGCTTGATCCATTTCTCTTCAGCGGCGAGAAAGCTCGCGCCGAAGCCAGAGAGCAATACGAAAAGGATCCGTTTGCCAAAAAGTATTTTGATGAAAACGGCATTACCCCCTATTTAACGCGCAAAGAGTGAAGTACACAGCGTTTACTTCATAAAACAATAATGAATAAGTTAAAACAATAATGAATAAGTTAAGTTGACACACAACTTTTAACGAAAACGAACAAATGGAAAGGAAAGAAAAACAATGAACAAAAAAATCGGTTTCATCGGCTGCGGCGTCATGGGAAAAGCTATCATGAGCGGCATTATCTCGTCTGGAGTTGCTCCCACGGATATTACCGCGTCGGATGTCTATCTTCCCGGCCTGGAGGCTGCGAAGGAGTCTCTCGGCATCAACATCACCACGGACAACAAGGAAGTCGTAACGAACTGCGACATCATCTTCCTCGTTGTCAAGCCCTACATTCTCCCCAAGGCGATCGCCGGTGTTGTTGACTGCATCACCCCGGACAAGCTGTTCATCTCCATTGCTGCGGGCCAGACGCTTGACATTCTCAAGAATGCTTTCGGCAAGGACGTGAAGACTATCCGCGTCATGCCCAACACCCCGGCGCAGGTCGGCGCCGGTATGACCGGCGTTTGCCGCAACGAGTTCGTCACGGACGAAGATCTTGCTTACGCGATGAAGCTCCTCAACTCCTTCGGCAAAGCGGAAGTCGTTCCTGAAAACCTTCTGGATGCCGTCACCGGCATCAGCGGCTCCGGCCCGGCCTACGTCTTCATGTTCATCGAAGCGCTGGCGGACGGCGGCGTTAAGGAAGGTCTGCCCAGAGATCAGGCGTATATCTTCGCTGCGCAGACCGTGTTCGGCAGTGCGAAGATGGTTCTTGATACCGGAAAGCACCCCGGCGTGCTGAAGGACATGGTCTGCTCCCCTGCCGGCACCACCATCGCCGCCGTCGCCGAGCTGGAGCGCTACGCTTTCCGCAATGCGGTCATCGAAGCCGTTCACGCCTGCGCCGAGCGTTCCCGCGAAATGGGCAAGTAATCCTTTATACAAGTAATCCTTTATAAAGTATAAGCGACAAAAATATTGATATTGGAGATTTTCTATATGAAAGCAAGTACAATCGTAATTATTATGCTCTGGGTTTTTGCGGCCCCGCTGATTTTTATTATGACTCGCGACTACTTCCGTAAGAAAAAAGCCGGTACTCTCGAATCCGGAAGCATCATTATCTCCGCCATCGCCGGTTTTGTCGGCAACTTCCTGGATGCTCTCGGCATCGGCTCCTTTGCCGTTATCACTCCTATCCTGCGCATGACCAAAACGACTGATGACCGTACTCTCCCCGGCACGCTGAATGCCGGATGCGCCGTCGCCGTTGCGATCCAGGGCACGGTATGGATGAGCGACATCGGTATTGAGACTCCCACTCTGGTTCTCACGCTTGTTTTCAGCATCATCGGCGGCTTCATCGGCGCGTTCTTTGTCTCCAAGTTCAACCGCCGCCTCGTCCGTCTCATCATGGGCTGCGCTCTTATCATTGTGGCCTTCATTATGTTCAGCAAGCAGGTCGGCATCTTCCCCAACCAGGGCGCTGACGCCGAAGGCTTCCACGGCATCAAGCTTTTCGTGTTCGCTTTCCTTATGGGCCTTTTTGCCTGCCTGATGAACGCCGGTATCGGCATGTACGCCCCCGCCATGGCTCTGTGCGCCGTTATGGGGCTGAACCTGGCCTACGCCTTCCCGCTGGCTGCCGGCGGCTGCTGCGCGATGATGCCCACTGCCGGTATCCGCTGCACGCTCGCCAAGGCGATCGATACGAAGGTTGCCATGTGGATGTTCATCGGCTCAATTCCCGGCGTTTTGATTGCAGCTCTGATCGTCAAGTCCATGCCTCTGACGGCTCTGACCTGGCTGGTCATCTGCGTGCTCATCTACACCTCTTTCTCCATGATCCACGCTGCCAGAACGGAACGGAAAGCCGAAGGCGGCGCAGCGACCGACGCGACCTGACATTCGAATAAGGGGGGCAGATACCATCTGCCCCCACATGCAATTTGATTTTAAGGAGGACATAATCGTGTTCGACAATGAAACCATGAAGCTTCTTTATAAGAGAATGAACCATGTGCGCATACTGGAGTACGCCCTCAAGGAGCAGCATGCCGCCGGCAAAATCCGCGGCCCTGTCCACCTCTGCGTCGGTCAGGAAGCCACCGGCGTCGGCGCCTGCGCCTGCCTGCGCGACGACGACTACATCACCAGCACGCACCGCGGTCACGCTCACTTCATCGGCAAGGGTCTCGAACTCAAGCCCATGGTTGCGGAAATGATGGGCAAGGCCACCGGTTACTGCGGCGGCCGCGCCAGTCATATGCTGATCGCCTGCAAGGAAAAGGGCGTTCTCGGCGGCTGCGGCATCGTCTGCGGCGGTCTGGGCATCGGCGTTGGCTACGGTCTGAGCTTCAAGATGGATCACAGCGACCGCGTGTGCCTGAGCTTCCTCGGCGACGGTGCCACGAACGAGGGTATGTTCCACGAGGCCATGAATATGGCGGCGCTGTGGAATACGAACAACGTTGTGTTCGCAGAGCACAATATGTACGGTCTTACGGTCCATGCGACCCGTCACCTGTCCGTGACCAACATTGCTGACCGCGCTGCCGCATACGGCATCCCCGGCGTTACGATCGACGGCAACGACATTATTGAGGTCATCGAGGCCACGCAGGAAGCAGTCGACCGCGCCCGCAAAGGCAACGGCCCGACGCTCATCGAGGCCAAAACCTACCGTATTCTCGGCTTCTCCACCGGCGACAAGGGCGGCTATCAGCCTCAGGAAGAAATCGATGCATGGTCGACTCCGGAAAAGGATGCCATTCCCCGTTTCCGCAAGTATCTCCTGGACAATGGCATTTGCTCGAACGAGGAACTCAATGCAATTGAAAAGCAGGCTCAGGAAGATGTCAACGAAGCGATTCAGTATGGTCTCGACAGCCCCTACCCCGATGCTTCTACCCTGATGACCGGAATCTACGCCTGACTTGGGAAAAGGAGGAAAAACCATGAGTAAAGTTATGTATAAGGACGCCCTTCGGGATGCTCTCATTGAGGAAATGACCCGTGACCCCAGCGTTTTCCTGCTGGGCGAAGATATCGGCGTTTACGGCGGCGCTTTCCGCGTTACCGAAAAGCTCATCGACATATTCGGCGAGGAGCGTGTCCGTGACACGCCGATCTCCGAAGAAGCCATCACCGGCGTGTGCATCGGCGCAGCCATTGCCGGCAAGCGCCCGGTCGGCGAGATGATGTACGAGGACTGGGTCGGCCTTACGCTCGACCAGTTTGTCAACCAGGCCTCCCTTCTCCACTATGTCTACAACGGCCAGGTCACGATCCCCATGGTCATGCGTATGCAGGGCGGCGCCCGCGCGTCCGCTTCCGCCCAGCACTCCAAAAGTCTGGAAGCCTGGTACACCCATATTCCGGGCATCAAGGTCGTTATGCCGTCCAACGCATACGACGCCAAGGGTCTGCTGAAGGCCGCCATCCGCGATGACAATCCGGTCGTCTTTATCGAGCATAAGCTGCTTTACGGTACCCGTGCGGAAGTTCCGGAAGAGGACTATGTCATCGAGATCGGCAAGGGCGATATCAAGCGCGAAGGCACCGATGTTACCATCGTCGCCACCTCCGCCATGGTTATCGAAGCTCTCGACGCCGCCAAAATTCTGGAAGCCGAGGGCATCAGCTGCGAGGTCGTTGACCCCCGCACTCTGATTCCCCTGGATAAGGACATCATCCGCAACTCTCTTGCAAAGACGAACCGCATCGTTGTTGTGAATGAAGCGTGGAAAACCGGCAGCTTCGCCGGTGAGATCGCCGCTATCGTCGCGGAGGAAATGTTTGATCTTCTGGACGCGCCTGTGGTTCGCCTGGGTGCTCTGGATATGCCCATTCCTTACAGCCCTGCGCTTGAGCCGCTGACCGTCCCGAACAAGGACACGATTGCCGAAGCGGTCCGCAAGCTGATGAAGGAATAACGGAGGGAATATTATGTCTCAGAAAGTCGATTTGCAAGTTCTTGCCGGTGATTACGTAAAAACTGCGCTGATTGCCGAATGGAAAGTCAACGTGGGCGACACGGTAAAAAAAGACGATGTCCTGCTTGCCTGTGAAACGGCGAAGGTTACGGTCGATATTCCGTCTCCCTGCGATGGCGTAGTAGAGCAGATCCTGTTCCCCGCCGGTGAAGAAGTCGATATCACCGATACGGTCGCCGTCATCGGCGACGGCAGCGGCGCGGCAGCAGCTCCCGCCCCGGCCGCCGCGGAAACCGCGGCTCCCACGGCAGCGGCTCCGGCTGCCGCAGCTGCGACCGGTGCGCGCATTTTCGTGACGCCCGTCGCAAAGAAAATCGCCAAGGAACTCGGTATTGATATCGAGGCCATGAAGGCGGCTCTCGGCCAGGCAAAAATCTCCAAGAAGGATGTTTACGCTTACGCCGAGACGCTCAAGAACGCGCCCAAGGCCGCCGCTCCCGCTCCGGCCGCAGCACCCGCTGTGAAGGAAACTCCGGTGAAGGGCCGCCGCCGTGCTATTGCACAGAAGATGAGTGAAAGCGCTTCTACCAAGCCGCGCGTTACGCTGATGCTTGATGCCGATCTCGAAGAGCTGCTTCGCGCCAAGAAGTATCTGGGCGAGAAATACCCGGATCGCCGCATCACCGTTACGGGACTTCTGGCCGTTGCCGTCTGCAAGACGCTCAAGAGCCACCCCATCATGAACGCTACATACGAGAACGACGTTATTCGCGAGCACGCTGACATCCGTCTCGGCATTGCCGCCGATATGGAAGAAGGACTGATCGTTCCGGTCATCGGCGGCTGTGCGGAAAAGACCGGGCTTGAGATCTGCCAGGCGGTCAACGAAACCGTTAAGGGCTGCCGTGAAAACACCCTGCCGCCCAGCGCGTATGCCGGCGGAACGTTCACCATCAGCAATCTCGGCAGCGCCGGGATCAAGTACTTCACCCCGATCATCAACACTCCGGAGATCGCGATTCTCGGCGTCGGTTCCATGCGCAAGGAGCTTGCGCTTGAGAACGGACAGGTCGCGGAGCGGCGCAAGATCGGTCTTTGCCTCTCCTTTGACCACCGTGCCGTCGACGGCGCTCCCGCCGGCAGCTTCCTGAAGGATCTGAAGGAAAACATTGAGAACCCGTTTTTGCTCGGATTCTGATCTGACCTTCGCAGCCTGATCGGTCGGAGGGCCGTGTTGCATATGATACGGCCCTCTCTCCTGCAGCAGACAGGAGTCCGTCCTTCCCCCGCGGTATTTCATGTGTTCAGAATAATCTGAACCATCTTTTTCTTACAAGGAGAAATCCCCATGCAAATTATTATTATTGGCGGCGGCCCCGGCGGCTACGTTTCCGCCATTCGCGCCTCTCAGCTGGGCGCACAGGTGACACTGATTGAAAAGCAGCATCTGGGCGGAACCTGTCTGAATGTTGGGTGCATCCCGACCAAATGCCTTCTGCACAGCGCCGAACTGGTTGAGGACATCCGCAACCAGGGTAAAGAGATCGGCGTTGAGGTTGAAGGCGTAAAGGTCAATTTCCCGCAGGTGATCGCTCATAAGAACGCCATTTCAGAGAAGCTCACGGCCGGCGTCTCCGCCCTTCTTCGCATGAACAAAGTGAAGAAGATTGACGGCGAAGCCTCCTTCATCGCTCCGAAAAAGCTTCAGGTAACAAAGCCTGACGGCACAAAGGAGACCATGACAGCGGATGCGATTATTATCGCGACCGGCTCCGTAAACGCCCAGCCCCCCATTCCTGGACTCAAAGAAAACAAGAACTGCATCGATTCCACCGGCGCGCTTTCCCTGTCGGAGCTCCCCAAGAGCATGGTCGTGATCGGCGGCGGCGTTATCGGTCTCGAGCTGGCCTGCGCCTATGCAGGATTCGGAACAAAAATCACCGTCGTTGAGGCGCTGGATCACATGCTTCCCATGCTCGACGCCGATCTTACCAAAGTCGGCGTTGCTCATATGAAGAAAATGGGTATGGAGTTCCATCTGGAATGCCCGGTGCAGCGCGTGGAAGAGTCTCTCGCCGGTGCGAAAGTGATCTGCAAAAACAAAGCCGGCGAAGAGGTTTCGTTTGAAGCAGAAAAGGTTCTCGTTGCGATCGGCCGTCGTGCGAATACGGCTTCTCTGAATCTTGAGGCAGGCGGTCTGAAGAACGATAAGGGTCGGATCATTGTAAACGACCATATGCAGACGAACGTCCCCGGCGTTTATGCGATCGGCGACTGCGTTTTCGGCCATGCACAGCTGGCGCATACCGCGTCTGCCATGGGTGAGGTCGCTGCCGAGAACATCATGGGTCTCGGTACGGTATACGATGAGAAAACCAACCCCACCTGCGTTTACATTGAGCCCGAAGCCGCCTCCGTTGGCCTTACGGAAGCGCAGTGCAAGGAAAAAGGCATTGAGTATAAAGTCGGCAAATTCCAGATGGCTGCAAACGGCAAGTCTCTGATCATCAACGGCGGCGAAGGCCTTGTCAAGATCATCGCCGGCAAAAAGTACGGCGAGATTCTCGGCATGCACATTATCGGGCCGCGCGCTACCGATCTGATCGCCGAGGGCGCTCTTGCCATTGGAAGTGAGCTGACCGTTGACGAGATAATTTCCACGATCCACTCCCACCCCACCGTTACCGAAGCGTTGAGAGAAGCGGCGCTGGACTGCGAAGGCATCTGCATCCACGCTGCACCGAGACCGAAGAAATAACAGGAAAGGAAGCGGAATATGAAAAAAATCAATCTGAAGCTCAACGGCAAGACAGCTTACTTTGAGCTGTTTGAAAAGGAAGCTCCCATTACCAGTGCAAGGCTTCTCTCCATTCTTCCGCAGAAGATCGATATTCACTACGCGAAGTTTGCCGGACAGGAGATTCTTGGCGAGCTCCCCATGATGGCCCCCATTGAGGGCGGCAAGAGCCTGGCCGACATTGACTGCGGCTGTGTGGCGTTTTATCCTGACCGCGCTCTGTTCTGCATTTATTACGGCGATCTTCAGGACGAGGAAGTGAGCATCACCGTCATCGGTCAGCTTTATGCTGACGATGAGTTCGTAGCCGAAATGGAAAAGTGCCGCTTCCGTCAGGGCGACGTGCTTGAGATGAGCGACCCCGACGCCGAGCAGAAAGAAGTGGAGCATCACAAATTTCTGATCGACACCAAGGTCAAGTGGGATGCTTTCCCGGCCGACGTTCTGAAGGTATACAGCAAGCGCGGCATCAGCCTCCCCGGCGGCCCGATCATCAATGCTGAGGGCGAAACCCGCAAGCTGGCCGACCTCACCTACACTCTGTATTCCTCCATCCGGAACGGCGAAACATACGGGAAGGAATTCATTTCGCGGCTTCTGGATTATTACACGCTCAAGATCGGCGGCTGGTGCGGTCTTTCCGATTGTGCGGAAGATATTCAGAGCTACAAGTCTCTTCTCTTCAGCGGCAAATACAGCGAAGAGGAAGTCATGCTTGACTTCGTTTTCTGGGCCAACCGTGTGAATCTGTGGCTTGACCTTCTCGTTCCCTGGGAGGATATCACCGAGCTTATGCGCCGTCCCAACGATCTGCTGGAAAACTTCTAAACCAATGAATTTCGCCGTCTCCCCAGGGACATTCCCAGGGGAGACGGCGGAGCCGACCGTCATATTTTAAGAACATGAACACACAAGTCTTCTATATGGAAACCGGGTCCATCGACCCCTGTTTCAACCTCGCCTTTGAGGAATACGTTCTGACGCACCGGTTAACAGGTACCTATCTTATTCTCTGGCAGAATGAGAACAGCATCATCATCGGGCAGAATCAGAATACGGAGGAAGAGATCAATCGGAGCTATGTGGATGCTCACGGTGTAAAAGTCGTTCGCCGCACAACCGGCGGCGGAGCTGTATATCACGATACAGGCAATCTAAACTATTCTTTTATCACGGACCGGACACCGAACGAAGTTGACAGCGCCAAGGAGTGGATGATGCCGGTCATTCACGCGCTGGAAAAACTCGGCGTGCATGCCGAGCCATCCGGCCGCAACGATATTCTTGTGGAAGGTCGGAAAATATCCGGAACGGCGCAGCGCATATTCGGCAGCCGCATACTCTTCCACGGTACATTGCTTTTTGACACTGACCCCGAGGTTGTCTCTTCCGCCCTGAGAGTAAACCCGAAAAAATTTGAGTCAAAGAGCGTTAAATCGGTTCGAAGCAGAATAGGAAATATTCGCGATTTTCTTCCTGTAGATATGGACATGGCAGCGTTTTGGGACTTTCTGAAAAAAACGATTTTCCCGGATGCAATACGGGAAGTGCTCTCCCCCGCCGAGATGGAGGAAGTCCTCCGCCTCCGAGAAGAAAAGTATTCGACATTTGCGTGGAATTTTGGACGCCCGATCCCATACACTTTTAAAAACCACCGGCGCTGGCCCGGCGGCATTTTGGAAATTGCCGTGCAGGTCGACAGCGGACGGATAAAGGATATTGCCTTCTCCGGCGATTTTCTCTCCACGGTTCCGTTGGACACGCTGGTCGAGGCGCTGAAAGGCGTTCCGTTTTCCCGGTCGGAAATAGAAAAAGTATTAAACCGCATTCCTTTGCAGGATTATTTCGGCACGATCTCAGAAAAGGAAGTTCTTGACACCTTTTTTGAGTATTCCGAATGATCTCGATTTCATTTAAGATATTCTTACCATCCTTATCATCTCCTATCCCCGCGCGGTAAAGTGTCCTCTTTTCGGGGGCACTTTACTTTTTCTCCCGTACATAAACTTTCAAACAGAGCGGAGGCGAGGCTTTTGAAATGCTGTGTTACACTCAGCGCAAACGCAGGTGTGTCCATCCAGAGCTGCGGGAAAAAGATACTGGCAGATCCCTTTCCCCGGCAAACCGTCCGCGGCTTTTCTGCAATTTCGGAGGATATCTATGAAAAGATGCTCATTCATCCGGCCTTCTGCCATCCGGATCTGATCTTCTTTACGCACGATCATCCCGACCATTATTCCAGGGAAATGACAAACGAGTGGGTGACGCGATACCCTGGCGTGAAGCTCCTTCTGCCGCCGGAGCGCGCAGGTTTTGACCCCCCGGAGGCGAACCCCGTTATTTGTGGGGACATTTCTCTCCGCACCATCTCTCTCCCGCACGGCGGAGAAGAATATGCCGCTGTACCTCACAGGGGCTGCATTATCAATGCCCCTGATGGATGTATGCTGCTCTCCGGCGACTGTACAAAGCCATGCGAAGCGCTCGAGCGCATTGCTTCAATCAACCGTATTGATATTGCGATCCTCAATTTTTCCTGGATTACGCTCAGAACCAACCGTGAGTTCCTCAGAAGCGTTCTGCGGCCATCGCATATAGTTATCAACCATATTCCCTTTGCCGAAGACGATGTTTATCACTACCGTAGGGCCGCAGAGCTTTCTTTGCGCTATTTTGAAGAGTATGATATTCGACTCCTGACAGAGCCCTTGCAAAGCGAGATCTTTTCATAATTTCCCTTATAACGTCCGAAAAGCCGCCGGAATCCGGCGGTTTTTCGAACGCTATTTTGTTTATTCCACGGTTTTCGTTTTGCCTCCGCGGAAAAAGAGCATTCCGGCAGCAGCGAGCAAAAGGATCCCGCCGCCGATAATGGCGAAGCCCGCGGGGCTCGACATATCGAGCAGGAAGGAGAAAACAAACGAGCCCACCGGCATGAACAGCACCGCCACGGTAAAGATGATGCTGAACACGCGCCCGAGATATGCCTCGTCCGCGCGCAGCTGTACATACGACATGAACTGGATATTGAAAACCGTCAGCGCCGTGCCGGAGAGAAGGAACGGAATAAGGCAGACGATCGCGCTCCCCGTGAGCGCGGCGAGCGGCTCGAGCGCGAGCGCGGCGCCCATCGCGCCGAGAAAAAGCACCATGAGCCGCGCGTTTTCCTTTACCCGGCTTCCAAGGCGCGAGCTGATAAGCGAGCCGAGAAGTCCGCCCGCCGCCTCCATAACGAGCACCTTGCTGTAAAACTCGATGCCGAAGGAAGCGTACATCACGTCCGTATACGGACAGAGCAGATTGAAGCCCGCAAGGAAGAAATTGACAAGCGCCGAGAGCAGGATGAGGAACAGCAGCTGCCGCTCCCGTACGAGATAGGTAAAGCCCTCGGCGATATCTCGGAAGATGTTCTTTTTCTGTGCCGGTTTTCTCTGCGTATCCGAAATGGGCGTGAGAAGCATTTCGGAAACGGCGGACAGGAGGAATGTGAGTGCATCGAAGAGGAGCGCCCCGCGCACGCCGATCCACCGCACAAGCAGCATGCCGGCCATCGGCCCTGCGATTTTGATGACCTCTCCCCCGCCGTTGCTGACGGAGTTGAAGATACCGATGCGCTCGGCGTCAATCACCTCACGGACGATGGAGCGGTACGTCGGGGAGTTAAAAGCGTAAACAACGGCGAGCAGGGCGTTGGCCGCGATGACAACCTCCGCCATACGCGGCGAGGCGACGAAGAAGCTCACCGCAAGGCAGATGGCCGCGGCCAGAATGTCCGTAACGATGAGAATCTTTTTCCGGCTGCCGCTGTCGGCCTTCGCGCCGCCGATGAGATTGAAGAGGATCTGGATGACCGTCTCCGAGCTCTGATAGAGCGCAAGTACCCACGGCGCGTGAGCGAAAGCGCCGACAATGCTCACGCTGTTCGCGTAATCAAAAACGATGTTGCCGAGCTTGGACGTCCACTTTCCAAACCAGAGCAGCGCCTCGTTCTTTCTCTCTTTTCGCATATCTCCCCTCAGCCGAGCAGCACCCAGCTCTCTTTCTCTTCCGAATAAAACATTTCGCTGTATTCTGCTTCGTCACATACGCGCAGAACGTCCTTCATACCCCAGATGGTGTTGGTCTTTGCAAACTCCTCCCGCTCGATCCAGAACATGCGCCCTTCCTCGGAAGAGTTAAGCTCGCCGGAAAACCGGTCGGCGCGATAAAGCGCGACGATAAAGCGCGTACCGTCCTCGCGCATCCAGTCCTTGATACCGCAGAGCACGGGATGCTCGATCAAAAGGCCGGTCTCCTCGCGCATTTCGCGGATAACGGAAGCGAGCATCGACTCGCCCGGCTCCACATGGCCGCCGGGAAATACAACGCCGCAGCCGATCTTATCCTGCACGAGCACGCGGCTGCCGTCGCAGATCACGCAGAGGTTCGTTAGCTCAACGAGGCTTGCACGGCTCATGCTTTCGCTCCTTCCCGCTCAAGGATGGTCATAAATTCCTCGCCGGTGATGGTCTCCTTCTCATAGAGATACTGCGCGAGAACATCGAGCTTCGATCGGTTCTCCGTGAGGAGCTTTTTCGCTTTCTCGTGCTGAGTCTTGACGAGCGCGACGACCTTATCGTCAATGACCTTCTGCGTATCCGCCGAGCATGCGAGCGAGGCGTCGCCGCCGAGGTACTGGTTCGTGACCGTCTCGAGCGCGACCATGTCAAAATCGTCGCTCATGCCGTAGCGCGTGATCATGGCGCGGGCGAGTTTGGTAGCCTGCTCGATGTCGTTCGAGGCGCCGGTCGTGATCTCGCCGAACACGACCTCTTCGGCGGCGCGGCCGCCGGTGAACGTGGCGATCTTGTTTTCGATCTCCTGCTTTGTCATGAGGTACTTGTCGCCAGTCTCCACCTGCATCGTGTACCCCAGCGCGCCGGACGTGCGCGGAATGATCGTGATCTTCTGCACGGGTGCGGAGTGCGTCTGCATCGCCGCAACAAGCGCGTGGCCGATCTCGTGGTAGGCCACGACCTTCTTCTCCTGATCGGAGAGGACGGCGTTTTTCTTCTGGTATCCGGCGATAACGACCTCGATGCTCTCCTCGAGGTCCGCCTCCGTCACGATGGTGCGGCCGTTGCGCACGGCGCGCAGAGCGGCCTCGTTGATGATATTGGCAAGCTCCGCGCCGGAAGCGCCGGAGGCCATGCGGGCGATCGTGTGGAAATCCACATCCTCCGCAGGCTTGATCTTGCGGGCGTGGACCTTCAAAATGGCCTCGCGTCCGGCGAGATCGGGCAGCTCGACCGGCACGCGGCGGTCAAAGCGGCCGGGGCGCGTGAGCGCCGGGTCAAGCGATTCGGGGCGGTTTGTCGCGGCAAGGATGATGACGCCGTTGTTGCTCTCAAAGCCGTCCATCTCGGTGAGGAGCTGGTTGAGCGTCTGCTCGCGCTCGTCGTTGCCGCCCATCGCGCCGCCGCTGCGCTTCTGGCCGATGGCGTCGATCTCGTCGATAAACACGATGCAGGGGGCCTTCTCCTTCGCCTGGCTGAAGAGGTCGCGCACCTTGCTTGCGCCCATGCCGACGAACATCTCCACGAACTCCGAGCCGGAGATGGAGAAGAAAGGCACATTCGATTCACCCGCCACGGCCTTGGCAAGCATCGTCTTGCCCGTTCCCGGAGGGCCGACAAGGAGAATGCCCTTCGGCATCGAGGCACCCGCGTCCGTATACTTGCTGGGATTATGGAGATAGTCCACGATCTCGGCAAGGCTTTCCTTCGCCTCGTCCTCCCCGGCGACATCGTCAAAGCGGATGCCGTGCGTGGACTGGACGTAGATCTTGGCATTGCTCTTTCCCATGCCGAAGGACATGACGTCTTTGCCGCCCATCTGATCCATGAGCTTTTTCCGCATGAACTGGCCGAAAATAACAAAGATGACCAGCGGCAGAATGAGCGTCAAGAGATAGCTCAGCACCGGCGACATGGTCTGCTCAATATCCTTGGCAAATTCCGCGCCGGAATCGTACAGGCGCTGCGTGAGCGTCGGATCGTACATAACGCCGGTCACGTAGATCGTATTGTCGTCCTTGTCGGTAAATATGATCTCCGTGTCGCTCACATCGACCTTGCCGATCTTCTTTTCGGCGATCATGCGCATAAAGGTGCTGTAATCCGTCTGCTCCACGTGCTGCCGGTTCAGAAGCGGCGCGACGAAGATGTTGAAAAGGAGCAGCGCAATGAGCGTAATGGTGTAATAATACGCCAACGGCTTTTTCGGGTTTTTGACTTCTTTCATTGTCGAACCTCCTTGGAGTTTCTATTTTAACGGATCTTTCGGCATTCGAGATAATAGCGCTTGTCGCGCGCATTGCCCATGGAAAAGCTCTTTTTCGGCAGAGCGCCGTTTTTGAGGACAGACAGGAATAGTCCGCTTTTTTCAACCGGCGGCAGCAGCACAGCAGCGCAGTTTGGCTTTTCGCCGAGAGCGCGCGCCGTATCGTCGCCGTGAATGTAGTCGATATATCCTCCATGCGCGGCGGTGTAGGCGCGGCAGAAGCTCTCCGCCGCAGCGACGCGCTCACCGAGTGTTTTGTCCTTTGCCTCCCATTCTGCCCGGTGCGCAGCAAGCCCGGCAGCAAAGGCGGAGGTATCCGTATCGAAGATCACGCGGTGGATCGGCTCAAAATCGAGCGACGGCTCATGGATGTTCTCGATCTCCACAAGAGCAAAGCGGGCGGGGTCGGTCTGCCGCTCGTTTTCCGGCAGGATTTCGTGCTTTTCCTCCCAGAACCGCTTGGCCGCGGCAAGCGAGTGGTTGCCGTCGCCGACAGCAAAGGTGAGCTTGCCATTTTGCGCCGCGTCTCCGTATTTTTTCCGCTGAAGTGCGGCATTATCGAGCGAATCGAGCGCCGACTGCACGGCAGCTTTTGTCCCCCCGCTTACACGCCAACCGGCGATGTGGCCGCCGCCGAGCATGAGATCGAAATCGTAGACCTTTTCCAGCGCATCTTTCGCCTTTTCTGCAAGAGAGAGCACGCTGTCCGTCCGGTCATCCATCAGCAGGAGCGTGTGCGGCATTTCGAGCGGCGCGCCGCGGCGGATATTCACGCGCGGCGGCAGACGCTCTTCCACGGTGCCCTCCGTAGAGCGGACGCTCGCAGACAGCTTGCCGGTAAAATCGTACTGCTCCAGATCGAGCGCCGCGATAAGGCCGCGGCGGATCCTTCCGTCCGGCAGCGTGCGTTCCACGTAAATAAAGCTGTCCGGGATCGTCTGAAAAACACCTTCCGCGAGATAGCGGCGCATTGTTTCAGCAATGCGTGCGTCTGCCCCATCGGCGCGCGCGGTGTGCAGCCACGCCTCCGGCAACATGAGAGAGAGGGCGCTCGGTTTCTCCGCCGCACGCTTTTCCGCTTCTGCCCAGTATTCCGGTTCGGACGTGAACTGATCGCACGCAATCACGCTCCACGCGCCCATATCCTCGGCGCACGGGAGAAGGATATCCGTACTTGTAACGATATGCATAGATGATTTCTCCTTAAAAAGAAAACCGGGAGACTATTATTATAATAGTCTCCCGGGGAAAATGTCAATCAGGTTCCGAGATACGCCTTTTTGACGGCCTCGTTGTTCAAAAGGTCTTTGCCCGCGCCGGAGAGCGTGATGCAGCCGGTCTCCATGACGTAGGCGGAGTCGGCGACCTTGAGCGCCATGTTCGCGTTCTGCTCGATGAGCAGGATGGAAACGCCCTGCCGGTTGATCTGGCGGATGATCTCAAAGATATCGCGCACAACGAGCGGCGCGAGACCGAGCGACGGCTCGTCCATCATGATGAGCTTCGGGCGCGCCATGAGCGCACGGCCAACGGCCAGCATCTGCTGCTCGCCGCCGGAGAGCGTGCCGCCCGCCTGCCACGAACGCTCGCGCAGACGCGGGAAAAGATCGTACACCCACTGGATATCGCCGGAAATGTCATCATTGCGGAGATATGCGCCGACCTTGAGATTTTCGAGCACCGTAAGATCGGGGAAAATGTGCCGCCCTTCCGGAACAAGCGTGATGCCCTTTTTCACGATGGTCGTAGCGTCGCGTCCGGTGATGTTGTCGCCGCGGAAGTTGATCGTGCCGCCGGAGGGCTTCACGAGACCGGCGATCGTGCGAAGCGTTGAGCTTTTGCCCGCGCCGTTCGCGCCGATGAGCGTGACGATCTCGCCCTCGTGGACATCAAAGGAGATACCCTTGACGGCTTCGATGCCGCCGTAGTTCACGCTGAGATCGTGAATGGAGAGAATTACATCGTTCATTCTTCCTCCACCCCCAGATATGCTTCGATAACTTTCGGATCGCCCTGCACAACCGCAGGCGTTCCCCGCGAGATAAGCTTGCCGAAATCGACCACATAGATGCGGTCGGAGAATTTCATAACGAGCTCCATGTGGTGCTCGATCATGAGGATCGTGAGGCCGTATTTCTTTTTGATCTGCATGATGAACTGGCCGAGCTCTTCCGTCTCCTGCGGGTTCATACCGGCGGCAGGCTCATCGAGCAGAAGGAGCTTCGGGTCAGTAGCGAGAGCGCGGGCAATCTCCAGCCGCCGCTGCAAGCCGTACGGCAGGGACGTTGCGAGCTCATTACGATACTGCACAAGGTTCTGCTCTTCGAGCAGTTCCATTGTCTCCTTTTCCATGCGGCGATCCTCCGCCACGGAGATGCGCAGCGCCGCACTGAATACGTTCTGCCTGGCGCGCATGTGCTTGGCCGTTAGAACATTTTCAAACACCGTCATGGACTTCCACAGGCGGATGTTCTGGAACGTGCGGGCAACGCCGAGCTTTGTGATCTGGTCGGGCGTCGGTTCGAGTATCTTTTCCTTGAGATACATCTCGGCGTTCATACCCTGGTAATTTTTCTGCATCTTCCCGGTCGGGTGCGCGGAGACCATAAGCTGATCTTCAAAGAACACCTTGCCGTTCGTCGGCTGATATACACCGGTGATGCAGTTGAAGGCCGTCGTCTTGCCAGCGCCGTTCGGGCCGATGAGCGCAACGATCTCACCTTTATCGACGTTGAGCGAAAGGTTATTTACTGCCACGACGCCGCCGAACTGCATGGTGACGTTTTCCATACGGAGCATCGATTCACTCATGGTTTTCACCTCCGGAAACGGCCTTCTTTTTCCCGCCGAAGAGCTTTTTGCAGCGAAGAGCAATGCGATCCCAGCTGAACTCCTTATCCCCCATAATACCGGTGCGGAAGAACAGCACCACGACCATGAGAATTACGGAGAACACGACCATGCGGAAGCCGGTCTTGAGCAGGGGCACGTGGAAATTGCCGATGTAGGTTGTCTTGTCGAGGAAGCGCAGCCACCACTCGCGGCTCGCAATGATGAGAAACGCAGAGAGGATGCTGCCCGTCACACTGCCCATGCCGCCGATGACGACGATGAGCAGGATAAAATACGTCACGGCGATGGTAAACGTGGTAGACGACACCGCGCCGAGGAACATCGCCATCAGCGCGCCGCCGATGGCCGCAAAGAACGAGCTGATAATGAAGCTCATCTGCTTGTGCCTAGCGAGGTTGATGCCCATCGCTTCCGCGGCGATCTCATCGTCACGGATGGCTTTGAACGCGCGGCCATAGGAGGAGTTGAGAATCAGGACAATCAGCGTGATGCAGACGGCGGCCACGATGAAAATGCCGTAGTAAGACGAGAAGCCGGGGATCTTTGTCAGGCCGAGCGAGCCGTTCGTGATGCGGTTGAGCGGCGAGGAGGCGACAACAATTCGTACCACCTCGGCAAAGCCGAGCGTCGCGATGGCAAGATAGTCGCTCTTGAGTTTGAGCACAGGCGCGCCGATGAGCACGGCGAAGAGCGCGCCGACAATCCCGGCGGCGAGCAGCGCCACAATGATCGGCAGATGGAGATTTGCGAGCCAGTCAGCAACGCCGTAGAGGTAGTACACGCCGGGGCGCGCCGCCGTGGGGATCGTGAAAATGGCGTAAGTATAAGCGCCAAGCGTCATGAAGCCCGCCTGGCCGAGAGAAAAGAGTCCCGTAAAGCCGTTGCAGAGGTTCATGGATACAGCGAGCAGCGCATAAATTGCGCCAAGCTGCAAAACCGTGCGGAACATCGATGTGCGCGGCACCAGCTCACCGGCGCAGACGACGACCGCCGCAATGCAGAGGAAACCGATGGCGGAACAGATCGTTTTTTTCTTTTGACTCATGCTCACACCTTCTCTTTCAGCTTCTCACCGAACAGGCCGGTGGGACGGACGAGCAGCACAAGAATCAGCACGACGAACGTGAAAACGTCGCTGAACTCGGAATAGGCGCTGCCCTTGATGAACGTTTCGCAAAGGCCGATGAGGAATCCGCCCACCAACGCGCCGGGGATGGAGCCGATGCCGCCGAATACCGCGGCGACAAAGCACTTGAGGCCGGGCAGAGAGCCGGCCAGCGGATACACCGACGAGCGCGGGATGAAATAAAGCACCGAGCCGATCGCGGCCAGCGCGCTGCCGACGGCGAACGTGAAGCTGATGACGCGGTTAATCTTGATTCCCATGAGGCAGGACGTTTCAAAATCGCGGGAGACCGCGCGCATCGCCATGCCGATCTTCGTTTTGCGGATGAGGAACACCAACGCCAAAACAAGGATCACCGTGAGAATTGGCGTAATGAACGTCACAAGTGTCGTGGAGATCTCGCCGAGCTTCACCGTTTTGCTCAAAAAGCCCATCTCCGCATACGGATAGGACTTCGGCTGCGCCGTGAAGAGATAGGTGGCGAAGTTCTGCAAAAAATACGAAACGCCAATGGCCGAGATCATGATAGACATACGCGGCGCATCGCGCAGCGGCTTATAGGCAATGCGCTCGATGAATACTCCGAGAAGCACCGTGAAGAGCACGACGAGCAGCAGCGATATGTACCACGGGATGAGCAGGTCGGTCATGCAGATGATCATGAAATAGCCCGCCATCATAAAGATATCACCGTGGGCGAAGTTGATAAGTCGAAGAATACCGTAAACCATCGTGTAGCCGATGGCGATCAGGGCATATATACTGCCGATAGATATACCGTTCAGGCAGTTCTGGAGAAATGCCGTCATAGAGCTTGCCTCCTCTTTCGGGTTGCCGATGCGACGGGGTCAGACAATAAAGAGAATCGGCGGGGTGACCCGCCGATTCAGATCAGTTTTGCGGAATACGAAATCAGGCAGCGGGAGTGAAGGCGCCGTCGGTCTTCTGCGTACCGACGAATTTAAAAGCGCCGTCGGACATGATCTTGATGTAAGCCATATCCTTGTTGGCATCGCCGTTCTCGTCGAACGAAATACTGCCGGTCACGCCGTCAAAGGAGACAGCGGTGAGAGCGTCGCGGACCGCCTCGCCGGTGATATCGCCGGAGACACTCTTAAGCGCCTCGATGATTGCCATGTAAGCGTCGTAGCCGAGCGCGGAAACGGCGGCGACCGTATCGTTGTTGCCGTTGAGCTTGAGCGCTTCGGCATCGCCGTTCAGATACGCCTTGAAGCCCTGGACGAACTCGGAAGCACTGGCGTCGTTCTCGTCAAAGAAGGTGGAAAGGGCAACGCCTTCGCAGTTTTCCACACCGGCGTTTTCCATGATGGTGGCGTTCTCCCAGGTATCGCCCGCCATGATACGAGCCGTGATGCCCATGTCACGAGCCTGCTTAATGATGATGCCGGCGGTCGTGATGGAGGACGGGATGAACAGCACATCGGGGTCAGCCGCCTTGGCCGCGGTCAGAATTGCATTGAAGTCGGTCTCGTTGGTGTTGTAAGTACCGGTGTAAACAACCTCACAGCCATCCATCTTGGCAAAGGCATCCGCGAAGTAGTTCGCAAGGCCGGTGGAGTAGTCGTCGCCGTTCTGCATGATGACGGCGGCCTTCTTGCAGCCTTCGTTGTTGGCGTAGCTCGCCATAACGGTTCCCTGGAACGGGTCAAGGAAGCAGACACGGAAGTAGTAATCGTTGCCGAGCGTTACCTGCGGGTTCGTGCAGGAGCCGCCGACGGCGGGGATCTTCGCCTGCTCGAACGTGGAGCCGGCGGCGATGGATACGCCGGAGCCGTAAGAGCCGATAACAGCAATAACGCCGCTGCTCACGAGGTTCTGCGCGGCGGTAACGGCCGCGGTTTTGTCGGACTGGTTATCGACCTCAACGAGCTCGATCTTATATTCCTTGCCGTTGACCGTCACACTGGGGACGACCTTGTTGGCATAGCGCGCGCCAAGCACTTCCTGCATGCCGCCGGCGCCGTTCTCACCCGTGGCGGGCTCAAAAATGCCGATCTTCAGTACGTCGCTTTCAACGGCGGCCGCCGGGGATTCGCTGCTGCCGCAGCCGGCAAGCAGAGCGCAGATCATGCATGCGCAAAGTACGATTGCTAAAATCTTTTTCATGGTTTTTCTCCCTCTCCGGAATACGCATAGTCCGTACACCGCGGACAAATGTGTTTCCATTTCAAATATGACGGTAGTATAATACCGCCGGGAGAGAAATGCAACCCTTTTTTTCGCTAAATCGCAAAAAAATTTCAAACACACTCTTGGTTATCGTGCACGGAATTCCGGTTGTTCCCTACGGAACAGAAGGGCGTGGCGCGATAATCGGCGTCCGCCGCCTGCAATGCGCGGTTTTTCCAACCAAGAACATAGAGGTCATGTGCACGGCTCCCGAGGTCGAACAGGCGTTGGATGCTCTCATTTTCGTCTTTGACTCGTGCACTTTTGACGACAACAGGAAGAGCGGCGCTCGTTTTCATCGCCCGCAGCAGCGCCGCGCCGCGCGCATCAAATGCCAGCACACGGATGAACGGCGGTATGCCGTTCGCGTCCCCGGCCCGCACGCCGAGCGCGGCGCACATCACCATACGGCGCAGCCGCGCGTGGGCGTACCGCTTTGATTTGGCAAGATCGGCGATCTCTTCCGGGGAGCTTCCGCGGCGCGCAGCTTCGTAAAGCCGAAAATGCAGCCCCTCCGCCGCGTCCGGCACGGCGGCAAAGTCCTCCGGCGTTTTCTCCCGCAGCCGGGAGAGATACGCCGTTCGCAGACTCTCCGGAGAGACAAAGCCACGTCCGGCCTCATCCGCACGGCGAAGGACCTCCCGCACCTCCCCGGGGACACGCCCGGCAAGGCTCTCCCCCGCGCGAAGAAGCGCGCGGAGCTCAGACGCGCTGCCCGCGCCGTCGTGGATCGAGCCTTCGCGCCGGACGGGAGTATAATCAAATATATAGCCGAGCTTCGCCGCCGCGCGGATGTATTCCACGGCCAGAAGATCGTTCGGCGTATCGAGCACCGCCGCGCTCTCGCCAAGAAGAGCACGCGCCGCCCCTGCGCGCGCCGCGGCAAACGGCGTTCCGCCGGTGAGTTCGCGCTTCAGCGCTTCGGCAAATTCCGGCGTGTCGAGCACCGCCGCCGTCTTTTCGAG
Organism: uncultured Oscillospiraceae bacterium; assembly: GCA_934511165.1. Lineage (GTDB taxonomy): Bacteria > Bacillota > Clostridia > Oscillospirales > Oscillospiraceae > Apopatocola. The sequence goes on from CAKSWA010000015.1 coordinate 41,508, forward strand.
CGCGGAGAGATCGCCGCTCTCGCTGCCGAAGGAGAGTGCGTCGATAACGCCCGCCGCACCGAGCAGCCCCACGCCGCCGCGGGCGAAGCTCTCGGCAGAGGAAAGACTCCACGGCAGCGGCAGCTCGATCACGAGCGACACGCCGCCGCGCACCGCAGCTTCCGCGCGGGTGAATTTATCGTAAGAGGCCGCCTCGCCGCGCTGCACAAAATCGCCGGACATGACCGCGGCGACGGGCGTTTCCGCGCCGAAGATCTCGCGTATTTTCCGTATCTGGTACCGATGTCCGCTGTGAAACGGATTGTATTCCGCAACGATCCCGACCGCTTTCATATGAATCCATCCTTTTTTACTCTTGCGTTTTGATGAAAAGAACGCTAAAATAGATATTTGCAAAACAATGATACCCTGACGCGGTAAAATTTTCAACTATGGAAAGGATCCGAACCAATGAAGATTCTGGTTATCAACGCCGGCAGCTCTTCGCTGAAGTATCAGCTCATCGACATGGAGAACGAGTCTCTGCTCGCCAAAGGTCTTTGTGAGCGCATCGGCATCGACGGCCGTCTGACCCACAAGCCCCAGAACGGCAAGCCCGTTTACGAAGCGGACGTTCCGTTTCCCACTCACAAGGAAGCGATCGAGGCCGTTCTCGAAAAGCTGACCAGCAAGGAATACGGCGTTGTCGAGACGATGGCGGAGATCGGCGCCGTCGGCCACCGTGTGCTCCACGGCGGCATTGAGTTCACCGAGTCCTGCGTCGTGGACGACGCGTGCGAAGCCGCCATCAAAAAGTGCTTCCCGCTCGGGCCTCTGCACAACCCCGCCAACCTCATGGGCATCAAGGCGTGCCAGGCGGCGATGCCCGGCGTGCCGCAGGTCGCCGTGTTCGACACCTCCTTCGGCATGTCCATGACGTCGGAAGCGTACATTTACGCCATTCCGTATGAGTACTACGAGAACGACTCCATCCGCCGCTACGGTTTCCACGGCACGTCCCACCGCTTCGTGTCCGCCCGCGCCTGCGAGATCATGGGCAAAAAGGGCACGCGCGTCATCAACTGCCATCTCGGCAACGGCTCCTCCGTTTCCGCGAGCATCGACGGCAAGTGCGTCGATACCTCCATGGGCCTGACGCCTCTTGAGGGTCTGCCGATGGGTACCCGCTCCGGCAATCTGGATCCCGCCATTCTCCAGTTCATCATGAATAAGTACGGCTACACCGCCGACGAGATGCTCAACATCCTCAACAAGAAGTCCGGCGTTCTCGGCATTTCCGGCGTCGGCTCCGACTTCCGCGATCTTGAGAAGGCTGCCAAAGAGGGCAACGAGCGCGCGCAGCTCGCTCTCGACAAGTTTGCCTACGAGGTCCGCAAGTATATCGGCTCCTATGCGGCTGCCATGGGCGGCGTTGATATCATCACGTTCACCGCCGGCGTCGGCGAGAACGGCCCCGATATGCGCGAGAGCATCTGCGAGGGTCTCGGGTTCCTCGGCGTCCATGTGGACCACGAGAAAAACCAGGTCCGCGGCAAGGAGACCGACATCTCCGCGGCTGACAGCACCGTGAAGGTGTACGTCATTCCGACGAACGAAGAGCTGATGATCGCGCGCGACACGCTCGCTCTCGTCACGAAGTAAGACTTTATCCCGCCCCCAGCTTTTCGGCCGGGGGCGGCTTTTTATCCGGAGGGTTCATCATGAAGAAAATCCGACCGTTCCTTTGCGCGGCGCTCTCGGCGCTGCTGCTGACGGCTCTTACCGCGCCGGTCTCCGCCGCGGAGGAGGATACCATGCTGCAATTTGACGAAAACGGGGAATTCCGTATCCTTATCGTTGCCGACACGCAGGACACCGCCCGGCCGCAGGAGGCGACGCTCCGTCTGCTCAATGCGGAGCTGGAATCTGCCGACGCCGATCTCGTCGTATTCACCGGCGATCAGATCCACGGCCCGTCCGTCCGCACCACGAAGGCGATGGAAAAGGCGCTCGACGCCATTCTCGCGCCCGTGGCCGAGCGCAGCATTCCGTTTGCCGCTGTGTTCGGCAACCACGATGACGAGGGCGGCGTGAGCAAGGAGACGCAGCTCGCCATCTATCAGAGCTACCCCGGCTGTCTCATGTCCGCCGGGCCGGACGATATCACCGGCTGCGGGAACTATAATCTGCTCGTCTGGTCTTCGGACGGCAGCCGCCCGGTGTGCAATCTCTGGTTTCTGGACAGCGGGACGTATGGCGAGAAGGGCGTTTCCAAGTACGCCCGCGTCGAGCAGGATCAGATTGACTGGTACACCTCGACCGCCGCGGCGCTCAAAGAGCAGTACGGCGAAATGCTCCCCGCCTATCTCTTCCAGCACATCATCGTTCCCGAGATTTATGATCTGCTGACGGAAGTCCCCGCCTCGGAGAAAAAGGTCGAGGGCGTTGTCAAGGGTTTTTCCAGCCATTCGGGACACTATTATAAAATGGGCGACGGCTTTACCGCCGGTCATCTCGGCGAAGCGCCCTGCCCGCCGGACATTCCCTCCGGGGAGTTTGCCGCAATGCGCGATACGGGCGATGTGGTAGCGGCATTTTTCGGGCACGACCATAAAAACGACTTTGTCGGAACGTACGAGGGCATTGATCTCGTGAACACGGCGGGCACCGGCTTTTATATTTACGGTGAGCGTGAATACCACGGCGCGCGGCTGGTCATACTGCACGAGAATGCCCCCGCGGAATACGAGACCGAAATGCTTTATTATAAGGATCTCGTCTCCGAGCCGCTGCCCGGCGGGCTCACCTCCGTCCACGGCAAGTATGTGGAAAACATCGTGATCGCCGCTGTTGCCGGGCTTCTTGTAGTCATCGGTGCCGGTGTATTCGCGGGCGTTCGCATCGCGAAACGGAAAAAGCAGAAAAAACAATAAGATTTAGCGGATGATCCGTTGAAAAACGCTAAATCTTGTGTTGACAAGCCATTTTCGGCGTGGTATAGTATCAGAGCCGCATTGAAAGGGTAACTAAGTGAGGGCAACCTCCGCCCGGGAGAGCGAGTCTGCAAGAAAGGCAGGATGTAAAATGAAGCACGCAGTTATCATGACCGGCGGTAA
>CAKSWA010000016.1 GCA_934511165.1 uncultured Oscillospiraceae bacterium
GCCTTTTCAAACGAGAGCCCAACGCAGTGGGTCTCGTTTGAGAGCGTGTCAAAAATACTTTTTTGACACGCTCAAAGACGCCGAAGGCAACACCTTCGGCGTCTTTTAAAGTTTCAGGAAACCTTTTCGTAGAGCTTTGCGGTGGGGCCGGAGAAAAGCTTCACGATGCGCCCCGTGACGAGCATCGACAAAACCGTTCCGATCCCGATGTTCATGATCCGATGGGCGAAAAGGAGCGTAAGCGAAATGGAGAGCGCCACGCACCCGAGATCCAGAACATTTTTCCCAAGACCGAAATCTTTCTTGAGCGCCGTGCCGATCGCACTGGCGGCACCCTCGCCGGGGTTCGGGATGAGATGCATCCCGGCTGTCACCGCGCTGCCGATGGCGGTGAGCACAATGGCGAGGACAAGCACCAGATACTGGCTGACCGGCGTTGTCAGAAGCGGGATGCGGTCATCAAAAAACTGGATCAGAATGCTGTTTACAAAGCTCGTGGCGATCTGCAAAAACTGCACCGGATGGAAATCCTTTTGCAGCAGCAGCCATTGCAGCAGGATGAGCAGAAGATAAAAGGCATAAACGCATACCCAGAGCGGAAGTCCGGTCATTTTGTGGACGTTGAACGGCACAGAGTTGATCGGCGATATGCCGAGCTGTGTTTTGGTGTTGAGATCGATGCCGAGCGACAGGACGACCAGTCCCGCGCAGAAGATCAGCAGACGGAAAATAAAGCGTTTGGTTTTTGTGCGCGGTTTCATAAAGTGCTCCTTTTAGGCAAAAAATCTTTTTTATTTTATCACAACCAAACCGCTATGGGAATACCCGTGGAAAATTTCGGTTTTTCCTTTCAGGGTGGACGGACGGGAAAAAGTATGGTATCCTGTCGGGAGAGGTGATGCGATATGGCAATCAAGCCGGAATGGGAAGGAAAGGGGTACTCGTTTTTCCAGAATAAGAACTGCGAATATTTCCCCTGTCATAAAACGGATAAGCCGGAGGATTTCAGCTGTCTTTTCTGCTACTGCCCGCTGTACGCTCTCGGCGACAAATGCGGCGGCAACTTTACGTATCTGGCGTCCGGCTTCAAGGATTGCAGCGCGTGCCTGATCCCGCACCGGCGCAAGAATTACGGGCGCATTCTGGATAAGTACCCACAGATCGCGGCGCTGGCGTCGGCAAACCGAGAGAAAGAGGAGAAGTAAATATGCAGATCGCATGGTTTCGGCACGAGGATAACTGGCAGGACGTGAAAAACGCCGCCATGAACACCGTCGGCAAGGAGAAAGGCGTATACCCCACGGCCGCCTGGAAAAAGAAAATTCTGCTCGCGGAGCATTCGCCCATCCGGCTGATGCAGTTTTCGTGGAAGTGGAGCGATCTTCCGTACTGGGTCAGCGTCCACATCGTCCGCCACAAGGTAGGCATTGAGCATTTTGTCAGCACCCAGCGTACCGACCGCACCGGCGTAGACCGTACCGAGCGGCCGCAGAACGCCCCGGTGCTCCACCAGTGCCAGGCGGACGCGCAGGCGCTCATTACGATCAGCCGCAAGCGCCTCTGCTCCGGCGCAAGCCCTGAAACACGCCAGGCCTGGCAGCTCGTGAAGGACGAGGTCGCGAAGATCGAGCCGGAGCTTGCCTCCTGCATGGTGCGCGAGTGTGTCTACCGCGGCTTCTGCCCGGAGATGTACGGCTGCGGCTTTGACAAGACCGAGGAATATAAAAAGGAACTCGAACGCTACCACGCCATTCCAGAAGTACAGAAATAACAGAAAACACCCTCTCCGGCCGGAGAGGGTGTTTTGCATAACGCAGTCAGATGATCTTTGTCCCGCGCTCTTCCGCGGCGAGAACGGTGCGTCCGGCCTCGATGGAGTGCGTGAGCCACACGTTGCCGCCGATCACGCAGTTGTCGCCGATGCGGGTCATGCCGCCGAGGATCGTCGCCCCGGCGTATACAATGACGTGGTTTCCGATGTCCGGGTGGCGCTTGATGCCCTTGACGGGGTTGCCATGTTCATCCAGCTCAAAGCTCTTCGCGCCGAGCGTGACGCCCTGGTAGAGCTTCACATGCTCGCCGATGGTCGTCGTTTCGCCGATGACGACGCCGGTGCCGTGGTCAATGAAGAAGTAGTTGCCGATCGTCGCGCCCGGGTGAATGTCAATGCCGGTAAGCTGGTGGGCGTATTCGGTCATCATGCGCGGCAGCATGGGGATACCCATTTTGTACAGCCGGTGCGACATGCGGTAAATGCTGATGGCCTCAAACGCGGGATAGGCGAGCATGATCTCTTCGCGGCTCATCGCGGCGGGATCACCGTCGTAGGCAGCCTGAATATCGGTTTCGAGACATGCCTTGACCTCCGGGATCTGTTCGAGAAAACGGAGAATGATCGCGTCGGTCTCGTCCTCCGAAAGCTCCGGCCGGATCGTTGTGAGAATCTGCTCGAGGAGCTCCGCGGCGCTTTGCAGATTATAGCTCACCGCGATGGCGGAGGCGGCGCTGCCGCGCCGGGAGGATGTGCCGAAGATATGCGGATACATGGCGCTGCGCAAAAGTCCGATCAGGCGCGTGACGCGCTCTTTCATGCCGGGGCAGTTTTCCAGCGTGCCGTCCATGTTTCCGGTCGTGATAAGGCGCTCCGTGATCTCCCGGATCGCCTGCTGATGTAATGAATCGTGCTTCAAAGGATTTTCCAGCCCTTCTTTAATGTTTTGCGTTTTCCCCGGCAACAGCGCCGGTCTTATATTCCGCAGCGATTTTCCGCCCGCCGCGGATGGATACGATGAGCAGCGCGCCCATGGCAAGCGTCAGCGCAAGGCCATACCACAAACTGATGATGTATCCGCGCTGCCGGCCGAAGCCGTCTACCATATAGCCTATGATGGCCATGTTGATCGAGGTTCCAAGCGTGGACACCATGGAGCTGTAAGAGAGAAGTTCGCCATAATCCCGGCTGCCGTACACATCGCGGATGGTGATGGGGATCATAACGGTGCTTGTTGCCATGGAGAAACCGTAGAGGGTCGCGCCGATGATTCGCGCCGGGATCGAGTTGATGAGCAGCAGCAAATAGCCTGCCCCTGTGACCGCTGTACCGACAGCAAGCGCCATGCGCAGCCCGAAACGGTCGTAAAGCTGGCCGAGCAGAAGCTTTCCGGCAACATTTCCAGCCATAGAACAGGAGACCATCAGTGCCCCGACCATGGAGCCGTAGCCAAAGTATATGCCGAGCGGGCTGAGATGCGCGTAGTAGGAGCACATAAACGCCGCGAGCAGCCCGGCGAGGATCAAAAGCCAGAAAGCGCTCTCCCGCCTTGCACGAGAGGCCGGAACGCCGTCGAGCGGGCAGCTCTCGCCGGTGAGCGCGTCGTCATCCTCCGCACCGTAGGGGCGGCAGCCAACGTCCTCCGGCGAGCGGCGCAGCAGGAAGACCGACACCGGAAACATCATAGCAAGGGAAATGAGGCCAAACGAGAAAAAGCCCCTCCGCCAGCCGAAGGCGCGGATGATCGCGCTGCCGAGCGGGTTGCCGAGCACACCGGCCAGCCCCGCAACCGCTGCCGAAAGACCGACGGCGAGGCCGCGCTTTTTATGAAACCAGTTGCCGAGAATGTACGGCGCAGGGAAGAACATGAGAAACGCGCTCGCAAAGCCCTGGATGGCTCCGGCAATGTAGAATGCGGGGAGCGAATGGAAAAAGCCCATCACGAACACCGTGCCGGAAAAAACGAGCGACGCGCCGCCGAGCAGAATGCGGGAATCGACCTTGCGGAAGAGCTTTCCCACGAACGGCAGCACAAAGCAGGAGCACACGCCGAAAAAGAGAATGTAAAACGAAAAAGCGCCCATGCCGAAGCCGAGATCCTCAATCACGGGATCATAGAAAATGCCCCGGCAGTTATGGATGATGCCGAGCGAGCCGCCCTGCAGCAGACAACAGCCGATCAGCATCCACCAGGCGCGGTGAATGCGGCGCTCTTTTTTCATAAGGCATGCTCCTTGTGTTTTTATCGATTTCAACCAATAAATTATACCATCTCGCAAAAGGAGTGTCAATTCTTCATTGACTGCTGCGGCGAAACCTGTCCCGTAGCGTAAGGTATGGGATTTGTTTTTCCGCGGGGAATATGGTATATTTTCAGCAAAGGAGTGGTTCCCATGAGAACGGTTATAGCCCAAAACGCCTCGGAGGTCCTTGTGATCGGCGGCGGACTGGCAGGCATGTATTCCGCCATCGCCGCGGCGGAAAACGGCGCGAGAGTAACGATCCTCTGCAAGAGCAAAACCGGCGGCTCCGGCAACTCGGTGGTGGCCATGTCGGTGCACCGGTTCGCACCGGATGCGCCCGGCCTGCGCGAGGATTACCGCGCCCGGTTTCTTGCCTCCGGCGCCGGGGAGCAGGACGAGAAGATTGCGGCATTTTTCGTCGATCATGCCGCCGCGGCCATGGAACGGCTGCGCGCGCTGAATCTGCCGCTGGAATATCGGACGCTTTCGGAAAACGGCGGGGAATACCCGTATCTCGCCTGCTGCAGCCCCAAGCAGGGACGCATTCTCACCGCGGCTGTCCGCGAGAAGCTGCGGGAGTATCCCAATATCACCGTGGAAGACGGTGTGACCGTCTGCGATATCCTCACCGCGAATGGCCGCGCGCAGGGTGTGCTGGCGCTCTGCGGCGGGGAAGTGCGTGTATACCCGGCCAAAACCGTGATCCTCTGCTGCGGCGGCGCGGGCAATATATATGCTGCAACGAGCAACACGCGCGATCTCACCGGCGACGGCTACGCTATGGCTGCGCGCTGCGGCCTACCGCTGCGCGGCATGGAGTTTGTGCAGTTTTATCCTTACCGCATTTATTCGCCCAAGCGGGCGGACATTTTCCCGGATCTTTTTGACCACGGCGCGGTGCTCCGCAACGAAAAGGGCGAGCGGTTTATGGACTGCGCACGGTATCCGAAGAAGGAACTCGAAAATCGCGACGTTGTTGCCCGTGCCGAATTTGCCGAAAAGGAAGTGCATCTCGACCTTTCCGGCTGCGATAAGGCGTATCTTGAACGCGAATGCCCGAACATCGCGCGCATGGCGCGTGATTACCCGGATAAGCCGCTGCTCATCCGTCCAGTGGCGCATTTCTTCATGGGCGGCGTGCCGCTGCGCACGGACTGTTCTACGGATGTTGCGGGGCTCTATGCCTGCGGCGAGGTCACCGGCGGGCTGCACGGGGCCAACCGCCTTGCCGGAAGCGCACTGAGCGAAACGGTGCTCTTCGGCTTCCTTGCCGGAGAGAACGCCGCAAAATATGCTGCGGCGGATGCGTGCGTGCCCGAAACGGAAGAGAGCGCCGGGCGTGCTCTCCGGGACTATCCGGCGCCGGGCGCGGATTCTCTGCGCGGTCTCCGGGACGAGCTGCGCAATACTATGTGGAAGGATGTCTCCGTTGTCCGCACCGAAGCGGGCATGCGTGAGGCGCTCGGAAAGATCGAAGAGATCCAGACTGCCATGGCGCGCCGCCCGGCAAGCCTTGCCGAGTGGGTGGAGCTGCGCGATCTCTGCTTTACGGCGGAGCGCGTCACCCGCGCGGCGCTCGAACGAAGGGAAAGCCTCGGCGCGCATTACCGCGCCGATTGAGAAAAAAGCATCCGCGCCGATCAAAGAGACCGGCGCGGATGCTTTTATAGGCGCTTATACGGTGTCTCCGGCGGTATCGTAGCTTTTCCGCAGCCGCCGCCCGCCGCGGATGGCGACGGCGTAGATCCCGGCAATCAGGATGAGCACGCAGAGCACGGCGAGAAAGCTCAGAAAATATCCGCGCCGCGGCCCGAATGCATCGACCATCACGCCGCCGAGCAGCAGCGCGAGAGAATTGCCGAGCGTGAGAAAGAGCACGTTATAGGAGAGAAGCTCGCTGTAGCCGCGAAGGCCAAACACATCCTTGATGACGAGCGGTGTCATAACGTTGCTTGCTCCCATCGAGCAGCCGTAAAGCAGCGCGCCGAGCAGCCGGAGCGGTATAGAGTCGATCAGCAGCAGCGCTGAGCCGAGCGCCGAGGCACCAAGGCCGATTGCCAGCGCGCGGGAGAGACCTTTCCGGTCAAAGATGATGCCGAGAATATTCTTGCTCAGCACGTTCCCGGCCATGGAGCAGGAGACGAGCAGCGCGCCGATGCGCGCGCCGTAGCCATAGTTTATGCCCATGGGGCTCAGATGCGAATTGAAAGCGCCGGTCATGCTGATGAGCATTGCGCTGGTGACGATCATCCAGAAATATACGCTGTGTTTGGCAGCGCTCGCCGGAACGCCGTCCGCCGGTGCGGCGATTTCCGCGGCGGACGGAGCATCCTCCGCTCCATAGGGGGTGAGCCCCACGTCTGCCGGAGAGAGACGGAGCAGAAATACCGAGACCGGTACGAGCATGAAAAAGGCGACGATACCGAAGAAAAAGTAACCGTTCTGCCAGCCGAAGCGCTCAATCAAGGCGCTGCCGAGCGGATTGAACACGATCCCGACCGCGCCGGAAAACGACGAGCATATACCCACGGCAAGCCCCGTCCGTTTCTGAAACCAGTTTCCGAGAATAAACGGCGCGGGATAAAACATCAGAAAAGCGCCCGATATGCCCTGCACAACGCCCGCAATCTGAAAAAAGGCGATGCTGCGCGCAAAGCCCATGGAGAATACGGAGGCGGAAAAGAGCAGGGAAGCGCCGCCAAGCAGAAGCCGGGAATCGACGCGCGCGAAGATACGCGAAACGAACGGCAGCACAAAGCAGCCGCAGACCGCCGAAACGAACATATAAAACGTGAACGAGCTCATGGAAAAGCCCAGCTCCGCCGTAACGGGGGAGATGAATATGCCGCGGCAGTTGTTGATAAGCCCCATGCTTCCGCCTTGCAGAAGGCAGCATCCGGCAAGCATATACCAGGCGCGGTGAAGAGAGCGTTTTTTCGTTTGGTTCGCCAGCTTTCTGAAATCGACCGCAGAGCAGCAGAGCTCTGCGGTCGATTTTTGATGGATTATAATGCGCAAACAGAGATTTTACCGTCGCTGACGGTGAGAGAAACGGCACTTGCGGCGCCCTTGCGATGGTCGATGATCTCCGTGGCGATGGCGTCCTCAATGTCCTTCTGGATGAGACGCTGGAGATTGCGTGCGCCGTAGGCTGCGCTGTAGCCCTTCCCGGCAAGATAGGCGATGACGCTCTCGTCCCAGGTGAGGGCGGTGCCGCGCTCGGCCATGGCGGTGCGGAGATCTTCGAGCATGAGCGAGGCGATGGCGCGGATGTTTTCCTCCGTCAGGCGGTGGAAGTAGATGATCTCGTCCACGCGGTTGATGAACTCAGGGCGGAGGAAGTCATTGAGTGCCTTGACGGCCTTTTCCTTGCCCTGCTCGTCGGCGCTCATGTTGAAGCCGACGCTGCCGGTGCGCTTGTCGCTGCCTGCGTTCGTCGTCATGACGATCACGGTATTTTCAAAATTCACGGTGCGCCCCTGCGCGTCGGTGATGCGTCCGTCGTCGAGGATCTGAAGGAGGATGTTCATCACATCCGGGTGGGCCTTTTCGATCTCGTCGAAGAGCACAACGCTGTACGGCTTGCGGCGGATCTTCTCTGTGAGCTGCCCGGCCTCGTCATAACCGACGTAGCCCGGAGGCGAGCCGATGATGCGCGAAACGCTGAACTTTTCCATGAACTCAGACATATCGAGCCGGATGAGCGATTCGGGGGAGTTGAAGAGATCGGCGGCGAGGCGCTTGACGAGCTCGGTCTTGCCGACGCCGGTGGAGCCGACGAAAATAAAGCTCACGGGCTTGCGCTTGGACTGAAGCCCGGCGCGGCTGCGCTTGATGGCAGCGCAGACGGCGTTCACGGCCTCGTCCTGTCCGATAATGTGCGCCTTGAGCCGATCGGCAAGACCGGAGAGGCGCTCAAACTCGTCAGCACGGATGTTCGAGGCGGGAATCTTCGTCCAGAGCTCAATGATGTGCGCGAGATTGTCTGCGGTGAGCTCCGGCATGCCTTTGGCTTCGATCTGCGCGAGCTCATCCTTGAGCTGAAGATCGCGGCTGCGAAGCTCGGCGAGCTTTTCAAAATCGCCGTCGCCCGCCGTGCCGCTGAGCAGAAGCTCGCGCTCCTTGTCCAGATCGGCGCATTCCTTTTTGATCTCGGCGCTGCGCTCGATGTCCTTGTTATGAAGATTCACGTCCGAGCAGGCTTCGTCGATGAGGTCGATGGCCTTGTCGGGGAGGAAGCGGTCGGTGATATAGCGCTCGGAGAGCGTGACGGCCATGCGGCACATCTCGTCGGAGATTTTCACTCCGTGGAAGTCCTCGTAGTACTTGCGGATACCCTTGAGAATTTCCACGCTGTCGTCGAGCGACGGCTCGGCAACGGTCACGGGCTGGAAGCGGCGCTCCAGCGCGGCATCCTTTTCAATGTGCTTGCGGTATTCGTTGAACGTCGTTGCGCCGATGACCTGAATCTCGCCGCGCGAGAGCGCGGGCTTGAGAATGTTTGCGGCGTTCATGCTGCCCTCGGCGTCACCCGCGCCGACGAGATTGTGCACCTCGTCGATGACGAGAATGATGTTGCCCTCGCGGCGGATCTCTTCGATGAGCCCCTTCATGCGCGACTCAAACTGGCCGCGGAACTGCGTTCCCGCAACGAGCGATGTGAGATCGAGCAGGAATACCTGCTTATCCCGCAGCTTGGCCGGCACATCGCCGGAAGCGATACGCTGCGCGAGACCTTCGGCGATCGCCGTCTTGCCGACGCCCGGCTCGCCGATGAGGCAGGGGTTGTTCTTCTGACGGCGGTTGAGGATCTGAATAACGCGCTCAAGCTCTTCGCTGCGGCCAATCATGCGGTCCAGCTTGCCCGCACGGGCGCGGTCGGTAAGCGAGATACAGTAGTTATCAAGGAATTTGCGCTTCGGCTTGCGTTCGCCGGATTCCTTGCCGCCGCGGAGGCGCTCGGTTTCGGCGCCGTTATCGCGGTTTTCGGCATTGGCGGCGTTCTGCGCGCCGAAAAGCCGGTTCAGGAACGGGAATGTTGCGGTTTTTCCGTCGTCGTCCGAGCTGTCGTCGTCGTTTTCAATGTTCATGAGGTCGTCCCCGTTGCCGGAGAGATTCTGCATGGCCTCCATCATTTCGGAGGAAAGTCCGTCGAGCTCTTCATCGTTGATGCCCATCTTGGAGATGATATCGTCGATGGGCTTGATGTGCAGCTCACGGGCACACTTGAGACACAGTCCCTCCTGGTGGGACTGGCCGTTTTCGATGCGGTTGATGAACACTACCGCCATGTTCTTGTGGCAGCGGGCGCAGAGAGTAGGTTGCATAGATGTTCTCCTGTATTCTGTGAGATAGGATAAAAAAGGCGGTGCGCCTCAAATTCCGAGAAGGTGGACAAAGATCGTTCGATCCATAAACCAGGAGACGAGGAAGGTGTTGGAAAGCGTCTCCTGCGAGACGAGCAGACCGGCGAACCGGAGCGCCCAGCCGATGATGAGGCAGAATGCCAGACCCTGCAAAAGGCCAGTCACCGCGCCGCCGATATCGTTGAGCAGTTCGTGGTTCGGTATCTGGAAGCTGATATTGGGAATGTTCCCGATCACCGTAAGAAGGATCAGGATCATGACGAACGCGAGAATAAACCCGCCGACATAGGATATGCGCTGGCAGAGCACTTCTACGACGGCGTCGATAAGCTCCGCGTTATTTTCCTTCGCGTAGGCAACGGCTTCGTCTGCCATCTGCTCGCTGGTGGATTCGTAAATACCCATGCCGTTGTAGGTGAGCGTGCAGAACTCCGTTTCGCGTCCGGGATTCTGCGCAAAATAGTCCTTGACCGAAAGACTGGTGCTGTCGATTCCCATGGCCGGGCGGACGGTTTTGTCTACGACGTTGACCTCCACAAAGCCGCTGGCGAACGGGCGCAGCGCGTCAATGACCTCCCCGGAATAGGTCCGGGAGAGAAGATTGGCACCATACACCGAAACGACAAACGCGATCAGGCTGAAGATACCCATGACGAGCCCCTTCTTATAGCCGGACCAGACACAGAAAATGAGTATGGACAAAAACAAAAGACTCAGTACCGCTTTCATGCAAAGCCTCCTTTTTCGGGCGGGATCGGTAAAGATTTACCGGTTGAAATCGATTTGGACAACACCGGACGCGCCGGCAAAAAGAGCGCGGCTGTCCGAGCAGAGAAACGCCTGCCGGACATCCTCCGGCGGCTGATAGGATACGATCTCCTCCAGCGCGGAGGAAAAGAGCGTGGACTCCTCTCCGGTGAAGAGGACGAGAAGCTGGCTGCCGCAGGACGACATGGCTGCGGCTTCCAGCGGCGCTGTGAAGCTCCCCAGCGGCTCGCCGGAGGGGGAGAAGGCCGTGATCACGGTCTCACCGCCATGCAGTCCGCTTGCTGCCGCGACGGCGGCAAAGTCTCCGCTCAGGGAAAAGGCGGAGAGGTGTGCCGTATCAAACCGGTGCTCGGAGAGAAGCTCGCCATCCGCAGAGAGAAAACAGAGCGCCGATTCCGTCACTGCGGCAATGGAGCCATTGGAGAGATAACCGAAATCCACGATCAGCTCGCCGGGGGCGAAAAACTCGGCCTGCATCTCCTCGCGGTCGATGCGGAAGAAGCGAAGATACCCGCCGTCCTCCCCGGCGCCGTTCACACAGAGAAGACCTTTTCCGGTCGTCCGCGCGGAGACGGGGGTGACGCTGGAGGCATCCCAGCGAAAGAGCGGTGTTAAATCGTTGTCGTATACGACAACGCTCCCGCGATATCCGTCCTTATCAGTTAGGACGGTAATAAGCCCGGTTTCGTTCACGTCGGCGAAGTATACGCCGCCCTCGGTCGCACATTCCGCGGCAGAGCCGTCCGGATACAGCGCGTGGATGCCGTTTTTCCCGGCGTCCCAGAACACCGCGAGCTGCGTGCTTCCGGCGCACATGGGCTCTGTCATCGCGAAGTCGGCACTCGCGGCGCATTTTCCGCTTGCAGTAAAGAGCTGCGCGCCGGTCGTCGTGGCGGCGGCGAGCCCGTTTCCGGCGGCGGCATAAAAGATATCGTCTCCGCTCCGGAGCTGAAAACCGTCGCGATTTCGCACGGCGGCAGCCGTGCGCGACTGGACAACGCTCAGCACGAGCAGAAGCGCTGCGATACACAGCATCGCGGCCGACGCTGCGATCACGCGCGTAAAGTTCCGGTGCTTTCGTTCCGGCGCGGCGGTATACCTATTAGAATGCATCAAAACCTCCGAAAAATCAAGCGTCAATGGGGCTCAAATGTCTGCCATCATTTCCCCGGCGGGGCCGTCGTACCATACGCGGTGCATATAAAGCCCCTGCGGCGGCATTGTCGGGCCGGTGAGACGGCGGTCGCGCGTTTCCAGCAGCGCGGGAATGTCTTCTGCGCGGAGTTTTCCGTAGCTTGCGTATACCATCGTGCCGACCATGGCGCGGACCATGTTGTACAAAAAGCCGTTGGCGCACACGCGAACGGTGATGAGATTACCCTCGCGCTCGGCGTCACACCAGTACACAGTGCGGACAGTCGTTTTCGTTTCGGTGCCGACGCTTCGCACGGCGGCAAAATCGTGTGTGCCCTCAAAGGCCCTTGCCGCGGCGCGCATCTGATCGATATCGAGCCGGGACGGATAGAAGCACACGCGTTTATCGAGAAACGGGTCGGGGATGCGGCTATTCAGAATCTTATAGATATATTCCTTCTGGATGCACGAGCCGATGGCGTTGAAGTTCTCGTCCACCTCGCAGGCGTCCGTCACAGCGATGTCGCCGGGGAGCCGGGCGTTGAGTGCGAGCGGGACTTTTTCGATCGGGATCGTGCAGTCGGAACGGAAATTTGCGCAGTAGCGCAGGGCGTGCACACCCGCGTCCGTGCGGCCGCAGCCCGTCATATGAACGTTTGTTCCGAGGATTTTCGCGATGGCGTCCTCCACGGTCTGCTGCACCGTGGGGAGACCGGCCTGCCGCTGCCAGCCGTGGTAGGCGGAGCCGTCGTACCGGAGCTTGAGCGCGATGTTTCTCAAATGCCGTACCTCGTCAGGACGATCGATCCGGCCAGAATCACCGCCCAGAAGGCGAGAGCCAGGTAGTCGTTTCGTCCCATGCGCAGCACCTTCATGCGGGTGCGTCCTTCGCCGCCGTTGTAGCAGCGGCACTCCATGGCGGTGGCAAGCTCGTCGGCGCGGCGAAAAGCACTTACAAAGAGCGGCACCAGGATCGGCAGCAGCGCTTTCGCGCGGCGGACAAGGTTGCCGCTGTCGAAATCTGCGCCGCGCGCCTTTTGCGCGGACATGATCTTGTCAGTCTCCTCGATGAGCGTCGGGATAAAGCGCAGCGCGATGCTCATCATCATGGCGAGCTCATGCACCGGGAAGTGCAGCTTCTTGAGCGGGCTCAAAAGCTGCTCCAAACCGTCCGTGAGCTGCAGGGGAGAGGTCGTATACGTCAGAAGAAACGTTCCGCACACGAGCAGGATAATGCGGAGCACCATCAAAATCGCGCGGCGGATGCCGTTATCGGTGATGCGCAGCACCCAGAATGAGCAGATCACGTTGCCGTCCGAGTAGAAGAGATTGAGCACCGCCGTTAAGATCACGATCACGATGAGCGGCTTGAGCCCCTTGAAGAGCGCTTTCGGGCGGATGTGTGAGAGCGCCACGCAGAATATGAGCGTGAGCAGCACGAGCGCAGTAGCGCTCCAGTTGTTGGCGGTGAAGAGCGCGGCAATATAGAGCACCACGGCAATGAGCTTCGTGCGCGGGTCAAGCCGGTGCACAACGGTGTTGCCGGGGAAGTACTGGCCGAGCGTGATATCCTTCAGCATGCGCCGGCCTCCTTTCGTGCGAGCAAGGCAGCGGCAAGGGCCTGCGGGGTATAGATGCCCTGCGGAACGTCAATGCCGCGGGCGCGCAGCTCCTCCGCGAGAGAGGCCGCGCCCGGAATGCCGAGCCCCATTTCGCGCAGCTCCGCGGCGTGGGTGAATATTTCCTCCGGTGCGCCGTCGAGCGCAATTTTGCCGCGCCGCATGACGATGAGCCGTTCGGCGTTTTCGGCGGCAACGTCCATGTCGTGCGTGACGAGCACAACGGTGCTGCCCGTGGAGCGGCGGTATTCGGCGATGTTTGCGAGAATTTCGCGGCACCCGGCGGGATCAAGCCCCGCCATCGGCTCATCGAGCACGAGTACCTCCGGCTTCATGGCCATCACGCCCGCAATCGCGATCCGGCGCTTCTGCCCGCCGGAGAGATCAAGCGGAGAGGCTTCAAAGAGCGATTCATCCACCCCGGCAAACTTCGCGCCGAAGCGGACGTGCTCGTCCACCTCCTGTTCGTTCAATCCCATATTTTTCGGACCGAACGCAATGTCGCGGTAAACCGTCTCTTCAAAGAGCTGGTATTCCGGGTACTGGAACACCAGACCGACGCGGAACCGGACGGCGCGCAACGCCTCCTTGGAGCGGTGGATGTCTTCCTCGCCAAGCAGCACGCGACCCGCGGCGGGCTTTAAAAGTCCGTTGAGATGCTGGATGAGCGTGCTCTTGCCGCTGCCGGTATGGCCGAGCAGCGCTGCGTACTGACCGGCGGGGATGGAGAGATCAATGTTGTCGAGAGCGACCTTTTCAAACGGAGTCCCGGCGCTGTACACGCACCGGACGGACTCCAGACGGATATCGGGCATAACGAAAAACCTTTACTGATGGATTTTTTCTTTGAGCCAGCGGACGATGGCGCCGGCGGCCTCTGCGTCGGAGAGCGCGTCGAGCGGCACATCCGCTCCGGCGGCGCGCAGCTCGTGGAGCGTTTCCGTCGTGGCGGGAACGTCCAGACCGATCGAGCGCATATGCTCAACCTGCGAAAAGACTTCCTTCGGCGTGCCGTCGAGCACGAGCTTCCCGTCGGATACAACAAGCAGGCGGTCGGCATCGATGCACTCATCCATGTGGTGCGTGATGAGCACGACCGTAACGCCCGTCGCGGCGCGAAGATCGGCGATCGTGCGCAGCACTTCCCGCCGGCCGGAAGGGTCAAGCATAGCGGTGGGCTCATCCATGACGAGAATTTCCGGCTGCATGGCGAGCACGCCCGCGATAGCGACGCGCTGCTTCTGTCCGCCGGAGAGAAGGTGCGGGGCGTTGCTGCGGAATTCATACATTCCGACGCGCTTTAAAGCCTCGTCTACGCGGCGGCGGATCTCCGCCGGAGGAACGCCGAGATTTTCGGGGGCGAACGCCACGTCGTCCTCCACGACGCTCGCTACGATCTGGTTGTCCGGGTTTTGGAACACCATGCCGACCGTCCGGCGCACGTTGAGGAGATTTTCCTCATCGCGCGTGTCCATACCCTTGACGGATACCATTCCCTCCGTCGGCACGAGGATGGCGTTCAGGAGCTTGGCAAGCGTGGATTTGCCCGAGCCGTTATGGCCGAGCACGGCGATAAACGATCCCGCTTCGATCGAGAGACTGACGCCGGAGAGCGCGTCGCGCCCGGCGTCCGGATAGCGGAAAGATACGTTATCGAGAGTGATGATCGGTTGATTCATTCAGGCCTCCCAGCGGCAGCTCGCCCCGCAGGGGAGCACGAGACCGCTCTGTGTGACGGGAAGCCCCAGCTCCCCGGCGCGCGAGGAGCCGCCGCGCCGGGCGGTGAAGATGCTGTCGGTAATATACGAGAGCACCGAGGGGGCAAGCCCCGTCGTGTAGGAATTAATGAGTACGAAAAGCGCGTCGTCCGAGAGAACGCCGGAGCAGAGCGAGACGAAGTCCCAGAGATTGTCCTCCAGCTTCCATACCTCGCCGCCCGGCCCGCGGCCATAGGACGGCGGATCCATGATGATGGCGTCGTACCGGTGGCCGCGGCGGATTTCGCGCTCAACGAATTTCGCGCAGTCATCCACGATCCAGCGGACGCTCGCGCCCGCAACGCCGGACGCCGCGGCGTTGTCCTTCGCCCAGGCGACCATGCCCTTCGCGGCGTCTACATGGCAGACGCTCGCGCCCGCGGCGAGACAGGCAACGCTTGCCCCGCCGGTATAGGCAAAGAGATTCAGTACGCTGATTGGGCGGTTCGCTTCCCGGATTTTTTTCTGCATCCAGTCCCAGTTCGCCGCCTGCTCGGGGAAGAGGCCGGTGTGCTTGAAGTTCATGGGCTTTACGTGGAAGGTGAGCGAGCCGTAGCAGATGTCCCAGCTCGCCGGGAGAGCGCCCTTGTCCCACGAGCCGCCGCCGGTGTGGCTGCGGCTGTAGCGCCCTTCCGGGCGCTTCCAGGCGGGGGAGGTGCGCGGCGTTTTCCAGATGACCTGCGGGTCGGGGCGGACGAGAATGTGCTGCCCCCAGCGCTCCAGACGCTCGCCGTTCGAGGCGTCGAGCAGTTCGTAGTCTTTCCAATTATCGGCGATCCACATGGGAGTACTCCTTTTGTGTATGTGTACAATAACTCTATTTTAACTAAATTACTATACCACGCCAAGCGCCGCTGCGCAAGAAAAACGAAACGGTTTTTTTACTTGCATAGTAAGACAAAAATCACTATAATAAACTTGTAATTTTATGCGGAGGTATTTTTCCACATGGAAAACCGCGAATCCAGCTATTACCGAAAAGACGGTGCGTCGCGTCCGCCGCAGCGTGAGGACGCTTCCCAACGCGAGAGCACCCTTTTTACCGAGATCCCGCTCGACAGCGTGCGCCGCACGCCGAGCTCCGGCCGTCCGGCGCCGGAATATACCGGGACGGCAAACGAAAACCGCCGCGCCGCCCGCCCGGCAGCGGATACGGGGAGAGCGGCGCCGCGTGCTGTGCCGTATACACCGCAGAGCCGCCCGGCACAGAGCTACGCGAACTATAATGGCTACAGTGATTCCCGCCAGGGGCAGCCGCGGCGGCAGGAGCCGTATTACGGCGGCCGCAGCACGGCGTTTACGGAAATTTCGTGGGACGCTCTTCGCAGCGGCAATCTGGAGCAGGGGGCGCCGAACGCCCGCCGCGCCGTGCCCGCCCAGCCGCAGGCGGAGCCCTACCGCAACACCGCGCAGCCGAGGCAGGCCGACCCGTACTATTATAGTAATGCCGCTCCGGCACAGCAGACCGCACCCTATCGCCGCAGCGACGGCACATACCGCCAGCCCTACGCGACCGGCGGCTACCGCGCCGCGCCGCAGCCGATCGAGACGGAGAGCGATCCGTTTTATGGCGGAAATCTCCCGCAGGGAGAGGCACCGCAGCGCTCCTATGGTGCAGCGCAGCGCCCGCACGGGGATTATTACCGCCCCGGCGCCGTCCGCCGTCCGGCGCAGCGCGGTACCGCGACACGCTCATCCGGCAGCGGCACGCCGCCGCGCCGCCCGCCGTCCGAAAACGGCGGAGGAGGCTTTTCCTTCCGTCTGCCGCGCATTGGCAAAAACCGCATTCATCCGGCGTTCCTGCTCATCGCGCTTGTCCTGGTTGGCCTTTTGATCTTCGGCATTGTGAAGCTTGTGCAGAAGGGCAACGAAAAGCCGATGTACACCCTGCCGAGCTACGCCCCCGTGACCGCGACGCCCCGCCCGGCGGACACGCCGCAGCCGGGCGAAGCAACGCCGGAGGCAAGCGCCGAGGCATCCATGACGCCGAAGCCGACCGCGGAGCCGACGCCGACGCCTTCGGGAGCCAAGGCCAAGCGCGACGGCGATCTCATCGTCCCCGCCGATTGGGGCGCTATCGTTCCGGAACGTGCGGAGGCGGTGTACGACAGTCATTTTGACCGCTCCTGCATGATCGGAAACTCTCTGGTAGAGGGCTTCTTAATGTGGTCCGGCGTAACGAACATGCGGTATATTTACGGTACCGGCGCAGTCGTGAACAATGTTCTCGGCACGCTTGATCTCTCGCCGCTCACGCTCAACGATCCCGATTACTATCAGGATATCTACCTGATGTTCGGCCTCAACGAGGTCGGCACGGACGTGAACTCCTTTGTCCAGAGCTATAAAACGCTTCTTGAGTACGTCCGCGAGCACCAGACGAAGGCGAATATCTATGTTATCTCCGTTACGCCCGTCACGCAGGAGGTAGACGCCGATCCCAACGAGGTGCAGAGCATGGAGCGCATCAATTCCTTCAACTCCGCGCTCAAGCAGCTCTGTGCGGACAACAACTGCTGGTATCTCGACATTTACTCCATGCTGGTGGACGAGTACGGTTATCTTTCGAGAGATTACGCCTTCGCCGGAGACGGCAAGCATTTTGAAAAATCCGGGTATGTTGCCTGGGCCAATTATATGAAGACCCACTATGTGGACGAGGGTCTTCTCACCGAATAAGAAACGAGGTAATTTCATGAAAAAGACTATTTCTCTGCTGCTCGCGCTCTGCTGCCTCTTTGCCGTGCTCACCGGCTGTGGCAGCTCGAAAAAGACGATGGAGCCGCGCGCCTTTGTGGACGACGTGCTCGCAAACGCCAACTTCACCGACAGCCTCAGCCAGCTGGACGACGCCGTAATCCCCCAGTACTACGGCGTGGACAGCGCCGACTACAAGAGCGCGCTCGTCTACTGCGGCACAGCGGCGACCGCCGAGCAGATCGTCTGCTTTGAAGCGAACGACGCCGCCGCGGCGCAGCGCCTGCTTACTGCGCTTCAGGCGTTTGTGGCCGACCGGATCGAAGCCTATAAGAGCTACGGCCCTGCCGCCGCAATGTCGCTCGAAAACGCGCCGGTAAAGACGATTGGAAACTATGTCGTTGCCGTCGTCTGTGCCGACAGCGACAGCGCGATCAAGGTTGTCGATCAGTACGCCTAATTATAACCCCTCAGCCTTGCGCGCTCGGCAGTTCCCATGTTAGGGGAGCCAAGTGCGTATTCTGCGAACCCTCTCGCCTCCCCTAATAGGGGAGGTGGCAGCCGTTAGGCTGACGGAGGGGTTCTCTCCGTTTGAAAAAGGATTGCCCCGCCGGACTATTCCGGCGGGGCTTTTGTCTATTCTGTCAGTTTTCGGGCGGTCCGGCCGGGGCCGCTTCTTCCGGGCATTCCTCCGGGATCCCGGCGAGCGATGTTAAAAGCGAAAGAGCACCGGCGAGCAGCGAGGTGCTGCCGACGAGCATCCAGTTGATCTCTGAAATCACAACGGATGTGCCGATGGCGGCAACGGCGGTTTGTGCAACAGTTTTGAGCGCGCGGATGCCCGCCTTTCGTATCCAGTCCTTCCAGCAGCGTTTCATGGATTTCCCCCTTTCCACCGCAATTCGGCTGCGGCTTTGGGGGCGCGCCTCACTTCATAGTATGGAAAGAGCGCTCCGCGTGTGCGGAGCGCTCCTGGTATTTACATATAGTACCCGGATACGATGCCGTCGATCACCACGGCGTCGCAGTCCCCGGCGGCGAGCGCCGCGAAGCAGGCGGCGAGATCGTCGTAGTACCATACCGAGCCGATTTTCGCGTCCATGCCGCTTTCCTTGAGCGCGGCGAGGGCGGTGGCGTCGGTAATGCCGACCACCTTACCCTTGAGGCTGTTCTTGCGTGTGTAGCGGCTGTCGCTGCGCACAACGAGCTCATGCGTGTTGCGCAGCCAGCCGGGGGAGAGGGAGACGGTGCTCGAGCTGCCGGAGAAGGACGCCGCCATCCACGCGCAGTCGATATTGCCGCTGCCGAGCTCAGCGGCGACGTTGTCGCTGTTGATGACCATGTACTCAAACGTCCACCCGAGCTTTTCCGCCACGAGCTGCGCCAAATCCGGGATCAGGCCGCCGAAGGAGCCATCATCGCGCGAGGAGGAGATCGGCGCAATGCCGTCCTGCACGCCGATGCGAAGCTTCCGTCCCGGCTCCGGCTGTGTTTCCAGAAGCTGCAAAGCGCCGGAGACGGCCACCATGCAGCTGTAGTCCGTGCCGAGATACTGTGCGCTCAGCCGCGAGATCTGCCCATCGGCGGAGAGCTCCTGCAGCGCGGCGGTGAATATATCGCAGAGCGGATCGTCCTTGCGGAAAGCGACGCAGAATTCCTCCTGATTGAGCTCCGCAATCATTTTAAAGCGGATGGTGTTGCTCGAACCGCAGCCGGGCAGCAGAAAGCACAGCACGGCGCACAGCACGAGAGAGAGAAATTTCCGCGTCTTTTTCATAGGTTCGACCCTTCCAAACAAAAAATCCGCCTATATTATGTAAAGGCGGATTTTATGATAGCGGATTCCGGTGAAAAAATCAAGCCCCGGCGAAAATTACCGTTCCAGCCGGCGCAGAAAGGCACGCGTGCGCTCCCGCTGCGGGGCGTCGATGACCTGCTCGGGGGTGCCTTCTTCCACGATGCACCCGCCGTCCATGAATACAACATGGTCGGCGACCATGCGGGCAAACTGCATTTCGTGTGTGACGATCACCATCGTCATCTTCTCCTCGGCGAGAGAGCGGATGACGTGCAGCACCTCGCCCGTGAGCTCCGGGTCGAGCGCACTCGTCGGCTCATCAAAGAACAGCAGCTCCGGCTTCATGCACAGCGCGCGCGCGATCGCCGCGCGCTGCTGCTGCCCGCCGGAGAGCTGGCAGGGGTAGGCGTCGGCGCGGTCGGCAAGCCCCATCTTCTCCAGCAGCGCCATGGCCTCTTCGCGTACCTCGGCGGCGGGGCGCTTCTGCACCTGCACGGGCGCATCCATCACGTTTTTCAAAAGTGTAAAGTGCGGAAACAGGTTGTAGCTCTGAAATACGAGACCAAAGTACCGGCGGATGGCGTGCAGCTCGGCCTTGGAGGCGTAAACGCCGTCTTTCGCGGCGTATTTCCCCTCGTAGATGATGTCACCGCCGTCGGCGGTTTCAAGCAGCGTTGCGCAGCGCAGCAGCGTGGATTTGCCGCTGCCGGAGGGGCCGATAATCGCCGTGACGCTCCCCGCCGGGACGGAGAGGGAGATATCCTCCAATACCCCCTGCCCGTCAAAGCTCTTGCGGATGTGGCGCAGTTCCAAAATACTCATGTCCGGCCCTCCTTCAGCGGTAGTAGGCGAATGCCTTTTCGATCCGCTCCATGGCGAAGGCGACAAGGCTGTTGAATACGAAATAGAACACCGCAGCAGCGGCAAACGCCAGCATGCCCGGCGAGTTCGGCGCAACGGCGATCTGCTTGGCGCGCGTAAACATCTCCACCGTGCCGATGACCGAGGCGAGGGAGGTGTCCTTTACGAGCGTGATGACCTCGTTTGTAACGCTCGGCAGCACGCGCTTTACCATCTGCGGGAGAATGATGCGGAAAAATGTCTGCCCCCGGCGGTAGCCGAGCACTTGGGCGGCCTCATACTGTCCGGCGCTGATGGATTCGATGCCGCCGCGGTAGATCTCGGCGAAATACGCGGCGTAATTGATGACGAAGGCAACGATCACGGCGGCAAAGCGCCAGTTCCGCGGCAGCGTCATGCCGAGAAGAAGGCTCGGCCCATAGTATACGACCATGACCTGCAGCATGAGCGGCGTGCCGCGCATGATGGCGATATAAACCTTTGTGAGCCACCGGAGCGGCGAAAAGCGGCTTTTGCGCGCAAAGTAAACAACGAGACCGAGCGGCAGCGAGCCGAGCAGCGTGAGGAAGAATATGGCGAGCGTTGTGAGAAACGCCTGCGAGAGAGAGACCAGCATGGTTTGAATGCTCATCGGATCGATCCTTTCCGTAGACAGGTTGGCGCGGAGACGCTTTTGCGTCTCCGCGCGGGGATATCACACCCGGAATGTTTTACTTGCAGAGGCAGAGACTGTCGAGAGAAAGTCCCTTGTCAACATACTTTTCGGCGATGCTCATCATCGTGCCGTCCTCTGCCATGGCGAGCAGCTGCTCGTTCACGGTGTCGCGCAGCGCCTCGTTGCCGAGATAGAAGCCGACGGCGTACTGCTCCACGGAGACAGGCTCAGAGAGGACAACGTAGTCGCCCTCGGTGTTGGCGATCTGGTAGTTGCCGACGCCGACATCGACGATAACAGCATCCACCGTGCCCTGACGCAGCTCCAGGAAGCCGGTGTTGTAATCGGGCAGCTGCACAAGCTCGCCGAAGGAGGCGGTCAGCTCTTCGTTTGCGGTGAGCGCGTCGAGACCGGAGGAAGCGGACTGCACCATCACGGTCTTTCCGGCGAGATCGGCGAGCGATTCGATACCGGAGTCGGCGCGGACGATGACGACGATGCTGTTATCGACGTAGGCGTCCGACCAGGTGTATTCGTCCTCGCGGCCGGTGCAGGTGAAGCCGTTCCAGATGCAGTTGATGTTTCCGGCCTTGAGCTCGGCGTCCTTCGACGCCCAGTCGATCGCCACAGCCTCATACTCCCAGCCGAGCCGCGCGCAGACTTCCTGCGCAAGCGCGAGATCGAAGCCGTCGTAGCTGCCGTCTTCGGCAATGTAGCCGAACGGGGGGAACTCGGCGTCGAAGCCGACGATCAGTTTGCCGCCTTCAGCGGCGGGCTCTGCCGTGGCCTCCGCCGGAGCTTCGGCGGGAGCGGCGGTGGGATCGGAGGCGGCGGGGGCGCTGCTTCCGCAGCCGGCCAGTGCGGTTACAAGAAGACAAAGGGTAAGCGCAATGGTAAGAATCTTTTTCATGGTGGGTCTCTCCTGTGTTTAATTTATTATGGTAGTATATTAGCACGCTACCATGCTAAAGTAAATGCACAGAAAAAACAAAAAGAGAGGGATCAAAGCCCTCTCTTTTGCTACTTTACAATAAATCCGCCGCCGAGCAGACGCTCGCCGTCGTAAAAAGCGGCGGTCTGGCCGGGGGTGGGGGCGCGCACCGGTTCGGGAAAACGGATGAGCGCGCCGTCTTCGTCCGGCGTTACGGTTCCGATGGGCAGCTCGCGGCGCGAATGACGGATGCGAACACCGCATTCGATCTCGCCTTCCGGCACCACGAGCCAGTTTACGTCGCGCACGCGGAAGCTCTCTCGCCATACGGCGGCATCGTCGGAGGAGAGACGGACTTCATTCGTCTCCGGGCAGATATCGGAAACATACACGCGTTTTCCAAAACCGACGCCAAAGTGGCGGCGCTGGCCGACGGTATAGTGATGAATGCCGCGGTTTTTTCCGACGGCTTTGCCGTCCAGAACGAAATCCCCCGGCGGGGGTGTGATGCCGCGCGCTTCGATCCAGGCGGCGTAATCGCCGTCCGGGATGAAGCAGATATCCATGCTGTCCGGCTTGTGCGCAGCCGGCAGCTTCAGCTCTTCCGCCAGCGCGCGTACCTCGGTCTTTTTATATGGCGCGAGCGGCAGCCGCAGGGCGTTCACCTCGTCCGGCGTCAGACGGCAGAGCATGTAGCTCTGATCGTTTTCCGGCTGTCCGCGGTAAATGGCGCCGTTTTCCGTCCGGGCGTAATGTCCGGTGGCAATGTATTTCGCTCCGATGCGCCGTGCCTCGTCCAGCAGAGCACGGAATTTGACCGCCGGGTTGCAGAGAATACAGGGGTTCGGCGTCTCCCCGCGGAGATACGCCGCGGCAAACGGAGCGCAGACATACTTCTCCATCGCCTCGCGGCTGTCGGCGATCGTGAGCGGAACGGAGAGCGATGCGGCGGCCTCGCGCGCAGCGTCCGCGCCGGGGAGACCGTTATCGAGATAGAGCCCGTAAACCTCCAGCCCCGATTCGCGCAGCAGGTGCGCGGCGACGGCGGAATCCACGCCGCCGGAGAGCCCAAGAACGACCTTATCCATGGCGGCGCTCCTTTCCGCTCTCGGTGTAGATCATGAGCGCGGTCATATCCGCGGGGGATACGCCGGAAATGCGCGACGCCTGCCCAAAGCTCACAGGGCGAATGGCGGCAAGCTTCTGCCGCGCCTCGGTGCGCAGTCCCGGAACGGCGGTATAGTCAATATCCTCCGGCAGAGGGCGCTCCTCCATGCGCTGAAAATCCTCCACCTGCTTGAGCTGGCGGCGGATGTAGCCCTCATACTTGAGTGTGATAGAGACTTCCTCGCCGATGACGCGCGGCAGCGCCGGGCGCTCCGGGTCAAACGGCAGAAGATCGGCATATTCGATCTGCGGGCGGCGCAGGAGATCGGCGAGCGAAACGCCGGAGACGATCTCCGCCGTGCCCTTTTCGCGCAGCAGCGCGTTGATCGCTTCGCCGGGGGTGAGGTGCGTATGTTCGAGCCGCTGCCGCTCTTTTGCCACGGCGGCGTACTTCTCCTGTACGGCGGCGAGCCGTTCGTCAGAAATGAGGCCGATGCGGTGGCCGATGTGCGTGAGCCGCTCGTCGGCGTTATCCTGCCGGTGGAGCAGGCGGTACTCGCTGCGCGATGTCATGATGCGGTACGGCTCTTCGGTGCCCTTGGTGACAAGATCGTCGATGAGCGTGCCGATGTAGCCGTCCGAGCGGCGAAGAATGAGAGGTTCTTCGCCCTTCAGCTTGAGTGCGGCGTTTACGCCCGCCACAAAGCCCTGCACGGCGGCTTCCTCGTAGCCGGAGGAGCCGTTGAACTGCCCCGCGCCGTAAAGGCCGGGGATCTTCTTGCTCTCCAGCGTGGCGCGTAGCTCCGTGGGATCCACGCAGTCGTACTCGATGGCGTAAGCGCAGCGCTGCATTTCGGCGTTTTCCAGTCCCGGAATGGAGCGGACAACCTCGATCTGCACATCCTCCGGTAAGGAAGAGGAGAGACCTTGAATGTACAGCTCCTGTGTGCGCAGTCCCATCGGCTCAATGAAGAGCTGGTGGCGCTCCTTATCCGGGAACGTGACGATCTTCGTTTCGATCGAAGGACAGTAGCGCGGGCCGGTGCTCTCAATGATGCCGTTGAAGAGCGGGCTGCGGTCGAGATTGGCACGGATGATCTCGTGCGTGCGCGAATTGGTATAGGTAAGCCAGCATACGGCGCGGTTTTGCAGCGCCGCAGCATCGGTAGAGTAGGAAAACGGCTCAATCTCCTCATCGCCGGGCTGAAGCTGCATTTCGTCAAAACGGACGCTGCGCGCGTTCACACGCGGCGGCGTGCCGGTCTTGAACCGGCGGAGACGAAGCCCCATATCGACGAGGCACTTCGTGAGCTCCGTTGCCGCGGCGAGCCCGTCCGGCCCGGAGGTGCGCACAACGTCGCCCACGATCGTCCGCCCGCCGAGATATGTCCCGGTGGCGATGACGACGGCGCGCACCGCGTATGCGGCGCCCGTGTGCGTTGTGACAGAGGAAACACATCCGTCCGTAAGGCCGATGGAGACGATCTCTGCCTGGTGCAGCACGAGATTTTCCTGCGTCTCCAGCGTTTCCTTCATGATTTCCTGATAGCGCCGCCGGTCGGCCTGTACGCGCAGGGAGTAGACGGCGGGGCCTTTGCCGCGGTTGAGCATCCGGAACTGAATGCCCGCAGCGTCCGCCGCCTTGCCCATCTCGCCGCCGAGCACATCAAGCTCGCGGACGAGATGCCCCTTGCCCGTGCCGCCGATGGCGGGGTTGCACGGCATGTTGCCGACGCTGTCGAGATTCACCGTGAAGCACACGGTGCGCAGCCCGAGCCGCGCCGCGGCGAGCGCGGCCTCGATGCCCGCGTGACCGGCGCCGATAACGGCAATATCAAATTTTCCGGCGTCGTAGGTTTTCATGCCTTTTTGTCAGCGATCTCCTTCAAAATAGCGCGGATGAGCGTGTCGCAGCCGTACACGGTATCGAGCACGAGCGTCTCGCGCGTGGAGTGAATGTCCAGAATGTCGGGGCCGATGGAAATGATGTCGAGCGCGGGATTTGCGGAGGAAAAGCTGCCGCACTCGAGACCGGCATGCACCGGCTCAACAGACATTTCGCGTCCGTTCTGTTCTTTGAAAATGCGCTCGCAGATGCCGACAAGCTCGCTGCCGGGCTTGAGCGGCCACGCAGGGGAGGAACTGAGCAGCGTCATCGTAAAGTCGTGCTCGGATGCCTGACGCTCGTATTCCTTCTTCATCTCGGCAGTGATGGCAGGTTCGCTGCTGCGCTGGTGGACGGTGAATTCCACCTCGTCTTCGCCGACGGCGGCAAGGCCGGTATTTGCCGAGCTCTCCACAAGCGACGGAATGGACGGCGACATGGTGTGCACGCCGTCAAACACCTCGGTAAGCAGCGCGAGATAGTCGCGGGAGAGCTTGACCGTGAGCGCTTTTTCGGGAATTTCTGCGGCCGTGACGGCGACCTTGGCGTCGGGATCGGTCGCAGCGCAGGCGACCGCCTCGGTAAGAGCGTGGGTGTTGAGCGCTTCGAGAACTTTGTCCGCGTCGTTTTCGGGAACGGTGATCACAGCGGTGCAGGAGGAGGGGATGGCGTTATGGGCGCTTCCGCCGCGGAAGGCGGCGAGACGTGCGCCGGGGCAGGTATCGAGTGCGGTTTTCGCTGTGCGCGCGGCGATGCGGATGGCGTTGGCAAGCTTCAGATGAATGGAAGCGCCGGAGTGCCCGCCGACGAGACCGGAGACGGTGATCTTATATGCTTTGCCGGAGGCAGTTTCCCATTCGGCGGCGCGGTGCATGCGGTACATGTCGCTGCCGGCGCTCGAATTGCAGAGCGAGCCAAACTCCTCCCAGTCGAGGTTGATGAGGTATTTGGCGTCCAGATGCTTCGGATCGAGATTGTCCGCGCCGGACATGCCGTCTTCCTCGTCCACGGTGAAGATCGCGCGGATGGGGCCGTGCACGGCGGTTTCGTCTTCCAGAATGGACATTGCAAGCGCAACGCCCGCGCCGTCGTCGCCGCCGAGGGATGTTCCCTTGGCCTTGAGCGTTTTGCCGTCGTTGATGACGGTAATGGTATCGTTCAGAGGATCAAAGTCCATGCCGTCCTCCCAGACGACGACCATATCCATGTGTGCCTGCAGGATGGTGCGCGGCGCGTCCTCATGTCCGGCGGAGCCGGGTTTGTCGATGATGACATTGCCCTCCTCGTCGCGCACGGCGGCGAGACCCTTTTTTACCGCCCAGTCATAGAGAAACTGACCGATCTTCTCCTCATGGTGGGACTTATGCGGGATGGCGCAGAGAGAAAGAAAGTTTTCAATGATTTTTTTGTTCATGGTTTTATCCCTTTCTTATATCAGTAAACATCGTTCACGTCCACAAGCTTCACGGTGACATCGCGCGTCTCGCCATCGTGCCATACGGTGAGCGTGATCTCGTCGCCGACGCCGAGACCGGCAATGATGCCGGTGAGATCCTCGTTGACGGAGAGCTCTGTGCCGTTTGCGGCAAGAAGCACATCCCCGGCCGCAATGCCCTTCGCGGCGCAGTCCGAGCCTTCCGAAACGGCGCTCACGTAAAGACCGGCGGGGAGATCGTATTCCTCCATCGCGGTCTGCGGCACTTTGCCGACGGTGATGCCGAGCGCCGGACGGCCGCGGACTTCGCCGGATTCCAGCAGGCTGTCCGCGATCGTCTTGACGGTGCCGGACGGGATGGCAAACGCCACGCCCTCAATGGATACCGAGCCGATATACTGGTTGCTCATTTTCATATTGGTGATGCCGACGACCTGCCCGTAAACGTTGATGAGCGCGCCGCCGGAGTTGCCTTCGTTGATCGGCGCAGAGGTCTGGAGCAGGCTGTTCGTAACGCCGTTATGGGAAATGTCGCGGTTGATGCCGGAGATGATGCCCTCGGTCATCGTGCTGCGAAATTCTTTGCCGAGCGGGTTGCCGATGGCGTATACGGCGTCGCCTACGAGCAGCGAATCGGTGGAAGCAAACTCTGCGGCGGTGAGGCCGTGCGCGTCGATTTTCAATACGGCGATGTCGGTGCGGGGGTCGTAGCCGACGAGCAGCGCGTCATATTCCGTATCGTCCCAGAGCGTGATGCGTGCGCGGCACGTGCCTTCCACAACGTGGGAGTTTGTGAGAATATATCCGTCCTCGGTGAGAACAACGCCGGAGCCCCAGTAATAGCTGTCGTCCGATTTTTCGTCCGGAAAGGCCGACACCGCGACGATCGATGGCGCGCAGCGCTCGTAGACCTCCTGTGCCGTGAGCGGCGCTTCGCCTGCCGGGGAGAGCGTGAGCGTTACGCGCTCCGTTGTCTGCACCGTCGGGATGGTGCACTCTTTTGTCTCCTCGTTTGCGGTGAAGTAATTTTCGAAAAACGATTTGTAATCGCCCGGCAGCTCATCCGCAGAGCCGGGGGACGCAGGGGAGAAGGGCGCACTGCCGCGAAAGAGCAGGCACGAGCCGATGATCAGCGCCGCCACGCAGACGATGATCAGCGCAATGCCCCAGGCGGGCATCTTCCGCTTCGGTTTTCCGGCGGGTGCACTGACCGGCGCGGAGGGCTGCGGCGTGCCGCCGGAGCAGGCGTACCATAAAGATTCCTGATTTTCCATAAAACTCCTTTCCGCCGTTTACGGTTTGAGCGCAAGCGTGAAGACAAAGTCGGTCACGCCCTGGCGGCTTGTCACGGCAATATCTTCGCCGTGGTTATTCAGAATGGTTTTGACGATATAAAGGCCGAGACCGACGCCGTCACGATCCTGGCTGCGGCTGCGGTCGGATTTGTGGAAGCGGTCAAAGAGGAGCGGAATCTCCGCCTCCGGAATCGTGCTGCCGCAGTTTCGGATGGAGACATACGCCTTCTTGTTATCCTTCCAGAGCAAGATGGTGAGCTGTGAATTTTCGCGGGAGAATTTGATGGCGTTATCAAGCAGATTGTAGATGACCTGCGTGATGGCGTCCACGTCGCCAAGAACGTTGATGGCCTCTTCGGGAACATTGAATTCCACGTCCAGATGCTTCTGGTCGATCTTGTCGGCAAACGTGATGAGCGTGAGCCGGAGCTGCTCGGAAATGTCAAAGCTGTTCTTGAGAAGCGTTGCGCGATCCTTCGCCTGCAGACGGGAGAGCTCCAGCATGCTGCGCACGAGGCGCGCCAGCCGCTTCGTTTCCGAGGAGATGATCTGGAGATATTTTTTCTCCGATTCCGGCGGGATCGTCCCGTCGAGAATGCCGTCGGCAAAACCGGAAATCGTCGTCATCGGCGTTTTGAGCTCATGCGATACGTTCGCGATAAACTCGCGCCGCTTCGTCTCCGACTGTTCGAGCGAATCCGCCATGGAGTTGAAGGCCTCTGTCAGCTCGCCGATCTCATCGGTGCTGTCGGTCGGCTCCACGCGCACGTCCAGCTCACCGCGGCCAAAGCGCCGCGCGGCGTCCGCCATATCGCGGAGGGGCTTCGCAAAGTATTTCGAGCTCGCGTAGCTGAAAATGAGTGCGAGACAGAGAACGATAAGGCTGATGAGGAAGAAGAGCGGCACAATCGTTTCCCAGATGGAGAGCGCAGTGCCCGTATCCTTGGAAACAAACAAATGGCCGAGAAGCGTACCGTCATCGGTGAGAGCGGATATGACGGTATAATGCTCGCTCGCGTAAAACCCGCCCAGCGTGCCGAGCGATGTGATTGTGCCGGAATCCGGTAAAATTGCCGATACGCTCTCATCCAGCCGCTTTCCGATGTGCTCACAGAAAACGGCGGAATCCGAACAGGTGATGATATACCCGGAGGGATTGACGATGAAAATGTGCTGGTTCGTGCTCGCGCCGATGGTGCTGAGCGTCATGCGCAGCTCCAGCGAGCGCAGATCTCCCTCGGCGGCATAGGCGACCGCCATGCGCGATATCTCGCGCGAGTTTGTCATCATGCTCTCCCGCGCCTCGGACACGAACACCTGCCGGCTCGCAAAGCCGAACGCCGCGCCGATGAGCAGAAAGCTCACAAGAACCATCGCCGCGGTCGTGGTGAAGGTTCGGAAATACGTTCTGTGCATCGCTTATTCGACCGACTCGAACTTGTACCCGACGCCCCAGACCGTCTTGAGCGACCACTTGTCCGAAACGCCCTCGAGCTTTTCACGCAGGCGTTTGATGTGCACGTCCACGGTGCGGGAATCGCCGAAATAATCAAAGCCCCATACTTCGTCCAGAAGCTGGTTGCGGGTGAAAACGCGGTTGGGGGAGGAGGCGAGATGGTAGAGAAGCTCCATCTCCTTGGGGGGCGCCTCCACGCGCTTGCCATCTACGATGAGCTCGTAGGAGTCGAGATCGATCACGAGCTTATCAAAGGTGAGCCGCTTTTCCGCCGCGTGCGGCGCGGCTTCCGGTTCGCTGCGGCGCATGACGGCGTGAATGCGCGCCATCAGCTCCTTGACCTCGAACGGCTTCGTTACATAGTCGTCCGCGCCCATTTCGAGCCCCGAGATTTTATCAAACGTTTCGCCCTTTGCCGTCAGCATGATGATCGGTACGTTGGAGGTTTTCCGCACCTCAGAGCAGACGACCCAGCCGTCCACGACCGGCAGCATGATATCCAGCAGGATGAGATCGGGCTGAAGCTCCTGTGCGCGGCGGATGCCCTCTCCGCCGTCGGCGGCGAGAAACACGTCGAACCCGTCCTTTTCGAGATACAGGCGCAGCAGCTCCGCGATATTGCTGTCATCCTCGACTACCAGTACTTTTTTTGCCATATTTGCAGCCTCCCTGTGTGTACGGCAAGAATTGCCCAATTTTCTAAAATACTATTATATACCAATTATAGCGAAGATGGAACACCGTGTGCGAACAAAATGTAAAAAAACGCGATAAAGCCGGAAATCTTGCATTGATAAAGGAAATACGGTACAATGCGGGATAGAAAAGGGGTGCGCTCTTATGACGGTAAACGAAAAGGGCTATGCCAAGCTGAACTATTCTCTTGATGTCCATGCAAAGCGCGCGGACGGCTACCACGATCTCACCATGGTCATGGGCAGCGTCTCGCTTTGGGACGATGTGGAAGTCTCTCTCCGCGCCGACGGGAAGATCAAAGCGGTGTGCTCGCTTCCGTGGCTGCCGCGGGACGAGCGGAATCTCGCCGTGCGCGCGGCGCGCGTTTTTTTTGACGCTGTGGGAGACGCGCCTCTCGGCGCGGATATCCGTATCAAAAAACGCGTTCCGGTCGGCGCAGGCATGGCGGGCGGCAGCACGGACGCTGCGGCGGTGCTCCGCGCGCTTAATGTGCTCACGAAAGCAAATTTCCCGGCAGAGCGGCTGCGCTCGCTCGCCCTTGCAATCGGCTCAGATGTGCCGTACTGCGTCACCGGCGGCATGATGCTCGCCGAAGGGCGCGGGGAAATCCTCTCGCCGCTGCCGGAGCTTCCGGGCGGATGGATCGTGATATGCAAGCCACCGTTTTCCGTCTCCACGGCGGAGCTTTTCGGCCGCATTGATAAGCGCCGTGTCACGGCGCACCCGGACACACAGGGACTTTGTGCCGCGCTGCGCGATGGGAATCTGCGCGGCGTCGCGCGGCGGATGTATAATGTTTTTGAAGAGGCGCTGCCGCACAGCAGCGCGGAGATCGGCGCGATCCGCGGCGCACTGCTGGACGGCGGCGCTCTCGGCGCGGTGATGACCGGTACGGGCAGCGCAGTGTTCGGCGTATTTGAAAATCACGCCGCGGCATCCGCCGTGTATGAGCGCCTTTCGCGAGCCTATCGCGAATGCTTTCTTGTCCGCGCCGTGGACGCGCTCTCCTTATAAAAAATCCTAACAAATTCTTTATCCGTTCTATGGTACAATGATTTCGAGGTGGTTCGCGGTGCGGAAAAGGGAAAACTGGACGGTGACCTGGAAAAGCGCCGGGATCACGGCGGGGCTCTTTGCTCTGACGACCCTCGTATGCGCGCTTTTGCAGCGCTTCGGTGTGGACGGGATCAGTTTGGAACGAAACGAAACGTATGTTCCGCTGATATACGTACTCTGTGTTCTTCTGGTGTCGCTGCTCACAGACGGGTATCTCTGCGGCACGATTGTCTCGGTTCTGAGCGTTTTCGCGGTGAACTATGTGTTTACCTATCCGTATATGGACTTTAACTTTTCCTTGTCCGGTTATCCGCTCACCTTTCTCACGATGCTTGCCGTTTCGCTCACGGTCAACACGCTGACAGTAACGCTCAAGCGGCAGGAACGCATCCGCATGGAGGCGGAGAGCGAACGTATGCGCGCCAATCTCCTGCGGGCGATCTCGCACGATCTGCGCACGCCGCTCACGGCGATTTCCGGCTCGGCGGTCACGCTTTTGGAGAACGAAAATCTTCCGGACTGGCAGAAAAAGCAGCTTCTCAGCAGCATCAACGCCGACGCCGAATGGCTCATCCGCATGGTGGAAAATCTTCTCTCCGTCACGCGCATCGGCCTGGAGTCGGCGCGCATCGAAAAGCAGGACGAGGTGGCCGAGGAAGTCATTTTCTCCGCCATTTCCAAATTCAGAACGCATTTTCCGGGTGTTTCGGTCACGCCGCTGCTTCCCGAGTCGGTGCTGCTTGTGCCGATGGATCCGGTCCTCATAGAGCAGGTGCTCACAAACCTTCTGGAAAACTCCGCCCGGCACGGCGACGCGACGGATATCACGGTTTCGCTCACCCGGATGGGGAGCGTTGCGGTGTTCACCGTGGAGGATAACGGCACGGGCATTGTGCGCGAAAAGCTGCCGCACCTTTTTGATGGAATCGGCTTTTCACCGGAGAAAAACGGCGTTGGCGGACGCAGCCAGATGGGCATCGGCCTTTCGGTCTGCATGTCCATCGTGAAGGCGCACGGCGGCAGCATGAGCGCCCGAAATACCGGCAGCGGTACGGCGGTGAGCTTCTCTCTGCCGGTGCCGCCGGAGAGCAAAACCGCTGCGGAACAAGCCGAGCTCATCGAATAATTACCAATTATCCGAAAACCATACCGGCAAAGGAGACAGCCATGGAGACGAAAGATAAAATCCTGATCGTAGAGGACGATGAGACCATTGCCGCGTTTCTTGTAGCGGTTCTCAACGCCAACGGCTTTGACACCATCCGTGCGAGCATGGGCAGGGAGGCGGTGTCGCTCATCAGCTCGCATTGCCCCGATCTCGTACTGCTCGATCTCAGCTTGCCGGACATGGACGGCATGGACATTCTCACAGGGCTCCGCAGGTGGTCGACGCTGCCGGTGATCGTCGTTTCCGCGCGCGGACGCGAGCGGGATAAGGTCGTCGCACTGGATATGGGAGCGGACGATTACCTTACAAAGCCCTTCGGCCCCGGCGAGCTTCTTGCGCGAATCCGTGCGGCACTCCGTCATGTCCGCACCGCGGCGGGCGGTGAAGTCGGGCGTACGGGCGTGTATCGCTGCGGCGATCTGGAGGTGGACTGCGTGCGGCGGCGCGTGCGCATCTGCGGGGAGGACGTTCATCTCACGCAGAGCGAATACCGCATTTTGTCGCTGCTCACCCGGCACGCTGGAAAGGTGCTCACCTATGACTACATTCTGCGTGAGCTGTGGGGGCCGTCTGCGGGCGGCAGCAACCAGATACTGCGCGTCAATGTGGCGAACATCCGCCGGAAGATCGAAAAGAACCCTGCCGAGCCGAAATACATATTCACCGAAATCGGTGTCGGCTACCGCATGACGGACGGCGATGCAGCCGATGAAGCGGAAAAATAAAAGACAATAAAAAGGGACGCTGTTCGTTGTGAACAGCGTCCCTTTAACGGCTGAAAAGCCTCGCAGAGTTTGCTCCTGCAGGAGCAAAAAATTGGGATCATTTTCTCCGGCGACATGCGCGTCGGAGAAAAACGGCCATCGATAGGCAGGGAGCCATGCGTCGGACAGGTAAGTCTTTTTGGTGCTTTTTGCCCTTTTTGTCTCGGCGGGCGGCAGCCCGCCGTCGCCAAAGAAGAACAAAAATCCCTCAAAAATCCAAGGCTGTCCGATGCAAGGCAGTTCTGCCCGGTAGAACCGCGTGTCTCCCTGCCTATCGATGGCAAGCTCGGCTCGCAAACGTGCTCTCGAAGCGAGTGCGCTGCGGCGAGCCGCAGCCTTTTCAAACGAGAGCCCAACGCAGTGGGTCTCGTTTGAGAGCTTGTCAAAAACCTTTTTTGACAAGCTCAAGGGCCGCCGTTCCAACGGAACGGCGGCCCTTTTTGCCTGCGGAGATCGGGAGGATTGGGAGAAAGGAAAGAGAAATGTCAATTTCCGGAGGCTTCCAGAATACGGACGGCTTCCTTCGCGTCAGACACACGGTAGAACACGGGGTAGGGGATGTACTTTTCGTTTTCGGTGACAAAGAAACCCGTGAGACCGAGCGGGCGGAGCTTGGAGGGCTTGGCCGTCTTGTCCGTGCCGATGATGAGCGTGGAAACGCCGCCGTCCTCGTCAATGACCTGCACGGGAGAGGCCTTGGAACGCGGGATGGAGAAGTTGGTCGAGGTGGAGGAGACGATCACGCGCTCGGTCGTGATGGCGTACTCGACCTTGCGGAGACGCTTGAGCGTGGTGACGGGATCAAGGAAGATGATCCCCGCGACCAGAACGAAAACGAGAGTCACAACGGAAAAAACGTTTGTCCCGGCACGGATGCAGGCGCGGACATAAAGGAACATCAGTACCGCGAACACAGCGCCGACAATGATGAACCAGCGCGTATTTCGCTGTTTGTTTTTCTCATCCATGAGCTTTCCGGGATTGGACATCGACGACCAGAGGATCTGTTCGCCGGGACGGAGCAGTTTGGTGACGGTATCCTGATTCATAGCGGTTCCTCCTGTGTTATTTACTGGTAACAGCATACTACGGAGAAACATAAATGTGGATAAAGAAAAAAACGCGGCGTGTCAAGACTGCGTAAATTAAGAAAATGTAAATGGGCTTCAGACCACGGTCCAAAGCCCATTTATGATCTATTAAAGAATACTCAGATACGCTTCCACTTCATGCCCTGCGGGGTATCCTCCACGAGAATGCCCTGCGCTTTGAGCTCGTCGCGGATGCGGTCGGATTCCGCCCAGTTTTTCGCTTTGCGGGCTTCCTTGCGGGCGTTGAAGAGCGCTTCCTGTTCGGCAGTAAGCTCGTCCTTCTTCTCGGTGAACGGAATGCCGAGCACATCGGAAAGCTCCAGATACAGCGCGCGGCAGCCCTCGGCGAGCGCCTTCGTCGGGTGGGCGTTCGGCGAAACGGCGGAGTTGATCTCGCGCACCAGCTCAAAAATCGCGGAGATGGCGTCGGCGGTATTAAAGTCGTCGTCCATCGCATCGCAGAACTTCTGGCGGTAAACGCCGAGCGAGGCGAGCGTTTCGCTCTCGGCCGTGGTCATCTCGCCGTCCGCGCCGTTCTGGCAGAAGAAGTCCAGGTTGTCCTTCGCCGTGGAAAGACGCTCAAGCGCGGCCTTTGCCTGCATGAGAATTTCGCCGGAGTAGTTCAGCGGGCTGCGGTAGTGGCTCATGAGAATGAACATGCGGATGCAGTCATAGCCATAGACCTCGGCGGCCTCGCGCACGGTGAAGAAGTTGCCGAGCGACTTGGACATCTTGCGGTTGTCCACGTTGATGAAACCGTTGTGCATCCAGTAGTTGACGAACTTGCAGCCGTTCACGGCTTCCGACTGGGCGATCTCGTTTTCATGGTGCGGGAACGTGAGATCGCTGCCGCCGCAATGAATGTCGATCGTCTTGCCGAGATAACGGTTGGACATGGCCGAGCACTCAATGTGCCAGCCGGGACGGCCAGCGCCCCAGGGCGAGTTCCAGCTCGGCTCGCCGGGCTTCGCGGCCTTCCAGAGCGCAAAGTCGAGCGGATTTTCCTTCACATCGTTCACGTCGATGCGCGCGCCGGACTGCAGATCCTCGATCGGCTGGTGGGAGAGCTTGCCGTAACCGGCAAACTTGAGCGTGCGGTAGTATACATCGCCGTTGATCTCATAGGCATAGCCTTTTTCGATCAGTGTCTTGATGATCTTGATGATCGGCCCGATGTTCTCGGTTGCCTTGGGGTGTACCGTCGCCGGGCGGACGCCGAGCGCCGTTACGTCCTTCCAGTATTCCGCGATATACTTTGCGGCGATCTGGTCGGAGGTGACACCCTCTTCGTTGGCGCGCTTGATGATCTTGTCGTCCACGTCGGTGAAGTTCTGTACGAACGTCACCTCGTACCCGCGGTATTCAAGATACCGGCGCAGCACATCAAAAATCACGATCGGGCGGGCGTTGCCCACGTGGATGTAGTTGTAGACCGTCGGCCCGCAGGCGTACATTCTTACTTTTCCCGGTTCGATGGGCTGGAATTCCTCCAGCTGCATATCCATATCGTTGAAAATTTTCATTTATTCTTCCTCCCCAATGGGTAATCTCTCAAATCTGTTCGCCGATGAGTTCGCCGTCGTCCGTGCCGGTGATGCGCACGCGCACCATGTCGCCGGGCGCGGCGTCGCCAGAGAAGATCACGCGGCTGTCAATGTCCGGGGAATCGTACTCGCTGCGTCCCCACGGTGTGCCGTCCGGCTCTCTGCCCATGATGAGAACATCGAGCTCCCGGCCAATAAAGGTCTCGGCAAAGCCGTCCATGATCTCCGCCTGAATCTCCATGCAGAGCTCGGCGCGGCGCTGCGCCTCCTCGGTC
The DNA here is from genome assembly GCA_934511165.1 of uncultured Oscillospiraceae bacterium. Taxonomy (GTDB): domain Bacteria; phylum Bacillota; class Clostridia; order Oscillospirales; family Oscillospiraceae; genus Apopatocola. Next base: position 35,373 of record CAKSWA010000016.1, read on the forward strand.
GAACATCGGTCGGGCATGAGAGCGGCGGGCGTTCCCTCCTCGGGGGAGTAGGGGAACACACCGGCGCGCTCGATCTTCGCCTCGCGGAGGAAATCGCACAGCTCTTCAAACTCCGCCTCGCCCTCGCCGGGGAGACCGGTGATGAGCGATGTGCGCAGCACAAGCCCCGGAATGCGCTCGCGCAGCTTCTGAAAGAGCGCGCGGATCTCCTCGCCCGTGCCGCGGCGGTTCATGCGGCGGAGGATCATGTCGTTGATGTGCTGGATCGGAATATCGAGATACTTGACGATCTTGTCCTCCGACGCGATCTCGTCGATGAGCTCGTCGTCAATGAGTTCGGGGTAGAGGTAATGCAGACGTACCCAGCGGAAATCAAGTTTACATAATTCTTTCAGCAACTCCGTCAGACAGACCTTGCCGTAAAGGTCGATGCCGTAGCGCGTGATGTCCTGCGCCACGATGATGAGCTCTTTTACACCGGAAGCGGCGAGAAGACGGGCCTCCTCCAGAATGCTCTCCTTCGTGCGGCTTCGGAACTTGCCGCGCAGCGCAGGAATAATGCAGTAGGCGCAGCGGTTGTCGCAGCCCTCAGCAATGCGGAGATACGCCCAGTTCGGGCCGGTGGAAATGGCGCGGGGGATATCATGGAGCGGCGCGCTGATTGCTCCGCGGCGCGTCGGCTTATCGCCGGCGAGCACGGCTTCCACAACGGATACTACCTCGCTGTAGCTGCCGGTGCCCATGATGCCGTCCACCTCCGGGAGCTCGGCGCGGATATCGTCGGCATAGCGCTGGGCAAGACAGCCGGACACGATGATCTTGAGCTCCGGGTTTTCCTCGCGGTAGGCGGCGGTCTCGAGAATTTTTTCAATGGCCTCGGTCTTGGCCGATTCGATAAAAGCGCAGGTGTTGATGATCACGGCGTCCGCCTTCGTGAGATCGTCGGTAAAGAGATACCCGGCGTCCTGCAGCAGAGCCAGCATTTCCTCGCTGTTTACGAGGTTTTTCGGGCAGCCGAGAGAGATCATGGCCACCGTGGAGGATTGGTTCATGGCGTGTCCTTTCCGGAAAGATAGCGTTCTGCCGCCGCGCGGATCTCCTCCCAGGAGAAGCCGCGGCGAAGGAGGTAATTTTGGATGCGTTGGAGATTTTCGGGGGAGGTGTCGCCGCGCAGCTTTGCCGCAAAGAGGCGGTCAACGGTATCGTCCGTCTCCGGCAGCTCGGCGAGCGCCGCGTCCCACAGCTCGCGGTCAATGCCGCGGCGGAAGAGCTCCTCGCGGATGCGCCGCTCGCCGTAGCCCTTGGCGGCATAGTGCCGCACAACGAGACCGGCGAAGCGCTCGTCGTTGACAACGCCGAGACCGCAGAGCCAGTCGGCGACTTCTGCGGCATCGCTCTCGGAGATGCCTTTTTCGGTGAGCTTATCCAGCAGCATTTTGCGCGATACGTCGCGGCGTTCCAGAATTTTCAGCGCCCGCTGCTTGGCTTCGTCGTTCATCAGCCCTCAAAGTCGTCCGCGGAAATATCGATGGCGCGGCCCGCGGCAATGGCAGCCTTGCGCGCCTGCGGCGTGAGCAGCTTGTGGGCGTTGGCGCGGATGTCGGCCTCAATCTTGTCGGCGACCTCGGGGTTGGATTCGAGATATTCCTTGACCTTGTCCTTGCCCTGAATGCGCTCGCCGTTCACGGTGAACCACGCGCCCGCCTTGTCAATGAGCTCAAGCTTCACGCCGAGATCGATGATCTCGCTGACCTTGGAAATGCCTTCGCCGTAGATGATATCAAATTCGGCCTCCTTGAACGGGGGCGCGACTTTGTTCTTGATGACCTTGGCGCGGGTGCGGTTGCCCACCATCTCCGTGCCGGATTTGAGCGTTTCAATGCGGCGCATGTCGATACGAACGCTCGAAAAATATTTGAGCGCGCGGCCACCCGGCGTTGTTTCGGGGTTGCCGTACATAACGCCGATCTTCTCGCGCAGCTGGTTGATGAAGATGACGACGGTGTTCGTCTTGGAGATGGCGCCGGCAAGCTTGCGCAGCGCCTGCGACATCAGACGGGCGACCACGCCGACGCTGCTCTCGCCCATCTCGCCTTCCAGCTCGCTGCGGGGGAGGAGGGCGGCCACAGAGTCCACCACGACCACGTCCACCGCACCGGAGCGCACAAGAGCCTCGGTGATGTCGAGCGCCTGCTCGCCGGTGTCCGGCTGGGAGATGAGAAGGTTATCGATATCCACGCCGAGCGCGCGGGCATACGCCGGTTCGAGCGCGTGTTCCACGTCGATGTACGCGGCCTCGCCGCCGCTTTTCTGCGCGCTGGCGACGATGTGCAGCGCAAGCGTCGTCTTGCCGCAGGATTCAGGGCCATAGATTTCGATGATACGGCCGCGGGGCACGCCGCCGATGCCGAGCGCGAGATCGAGCGACAGCGACCCGGTGGGGATTGCCTCAACGTTCACGGCAATGTCGTCGCCGAGACGCATGATCGCGCCTTTGCCGTAGTTCTTTTCAATCTGAGCGAGCGCGGTTTCCAGCGCTTTCTTTTTGTCGGTCGCCACAGCGGCGGCCGGAGCGGCGGCCTTTTTCTTTTCTGCCATGATGCATCCCTCACATTTCTTCAGAATCGGTAGGAATCGGTTTCTTTTTCTGTGCGTAAATGACGCGCTCGGTGCCGAGCGTATCGAGCGTGCAGCCGAGATTGTGGAATCCGGCTTCGAGAAGCAGCGCGCGTACGTCCGCCGCCTGCCCCTCGCCGACTTCAAATATAATCCATCCGCCGTCCTTTAAAACGGACTTCCAGTTTTGCAGGACGCTGCGGTAAAATACGAGACCGTCCTCGCCGCCGTCGAGCGCGAGCATCGGCTCCCAGTCGCGGACGGAGGTGTCCAGTGTTTTGCACTCCGCCTCGGTGATGTACGGCGGGTTGCAGGCGATGAGATCAAAATTCTGCATCCGGAGCGGGGGCGGCGCGAGCGCGTCCGCTTCGAGCGCGACAGCGCGGGAATTGAGCCGGTGCAGGGAAATGTTCTTGCGCGTAACGGAAAGCGCTTCGGAGCTAATATCGGCAAAGATGACGCGCGCTTTCGGGAGATTGACGCCGAGCGCGCAGCCGATGCAGCCGCTCCCGCAGCAGAGATCGAGGATACGCGGCTCGGAAACATCTTTCAGAATATCGAGCGCGGTGAAAACGAGCGGCTCGGTGTCCATGCGGGGGATGAGAACCGCAGGCGTTACGATCATTTCCAGCCCGTAAAATTCCCATTTCCCGGCGATATACGCCAGCGGCTCGCCGGAAAGACGCCGCTGCAAAAGCTCCCCGGCGGCTTTTTCTGCTTCGTCCCCGGCATACATATACATCCGGGCAATGAGCTGCGCGTCGGTATATCCGGCGCCCTGCGCGAGCAGACGCCGGGCTTCGAGCGCGTATTCCTCCACGCCGGCCTCCTTGAGCGCGCGGCGCATGGCGAGATACAGCTCGTTATAGGTCTTTGCCAATCCTAACCCCTCTTTTTTTACCAGGCGTCCGTGCCCTTTTCTTCCGGGAGAACGAGCTTGAGCGATTCAATGGCGACTTCCAGCATGGAGTCGTCCGGCTCGGCGGTCGTCAAATGCTGCACGGCCTTGCCCGGTGCGGAGGCGATGCGGGCAAGCGCGCTGTCGCTCCGTCCCGCCCATTTGATGATTTCATAGCTGATCGAAACGACGACCGGCAGAAGCAGCAGATGCAGACCCATGCGTGCGAGCGTTCCCTCGGTGCGCACGAAGGAGAAGAGAAGAATGCTGATGAAAATCACAATGAAGAGAAAGCTTGTGCCGCAGCGCGGGTGAAAGCGCGACTGGATACGCGCGTTTTCCACCGTGAGCGGAAGACCGGCCTCGTAGCAGAAAATGGTCTTGTGCTCCGCGCCGTGATACATCCATACGCGCTTCATGTCGGGAATCTTCGAACAGAGCTTCAGATACCCGAGAAAGATCGCGAGCCGGAAAACGCCCTCGGCGAGGCCGCGCCATACGCCGAGCGGAATGAGCTTGTTGAGAAGCCCTGCGAGAAATGTCGGCAGCAGGGCAAAAAGCCCGACGGAGAGCGCAATGCCGAGCACGACCGCCGTATAGAGAATGATCTTTTCCGCCGTTTCGTCGGAAAAATGCTTCTGGATCCAGAGATCAAACTTGTCCGGCTCGCCCTGCTCGTCCTCCGGCTGCTGCTCGGCAGACCACGTGATGGCCTTCACACCGTTTACCATGGAGTCGAGAAAATTTACCACGCCGCGGATAAACGGATATCCCATCCACGGGTGCTTATCCTTGCTGAGCTTGAGCGGATCAACGCGGGAGACGAGCGTACCGTCGCTCTTGCGGCAGACGATGGCCTGCCGGTCTACGCCGCGCATGAGAATGCCCTCAATGAGCGCCTGCCCGCCGATGCTTGTGCGGAAGGGCGCGGGGGTCTTGGATTCCTGTGCCATAGAAAATAAACTCCTTATTATGATGCCTTGCGCGGCAGCGTTACCGTGACGCGCACGCCGCCGCCGGCGGCGTTGGCAATATCGAGCGTGCCGTTGTGCCGCGTGACGATCTCGTCACACACGGCAAGACCAATGCCGCTTCCTCGCTCTTTGGAGGAGCCCTTGAAGAATTTCTTCTTCACCTGCGGCAGCTCCGCGGGGGGGATGCCTGGGCCGTAGTCGCGGATGCAGACGGAGACGTTTGCATCGTCGTGCGTGATGTTCACGTCGATCTTCTTGCCGTTTTTGCCGTATTTGCAGGCGTTATCGAGAATGTTGAGGAACACCTGCGAAAGCCGCTCGGGGTCGCCGGGAATCGCCGGAAGATACTCCTCCGGCGAAACATAGGTCACGGCGAGCCCTTCGTGGCGGAAAAGCTCGTTATAGGTATAGAGGCAATCCTCTACCAGCGCGGGCAGTTCCACGGTGGAAACGTGAAGCGTAAACCGCCCGTCCTGGATACGCGTGAATTCCAGCAGCTCCTCGACCATTTTGGTAAGGCGTCCCGCCTCGCGGGTGATGATCTCAATGCCGCGGCGCGAGTCGCCCTGAATGGCTTCGTCGTAAGCGAGCGTTTCCGCCCAGCCGGTGATGGCGGTGAGCGGCGTGCGCAGCTCGTGGGAAACGGAGGAGATGAACTCCGTCTGCACGCGCTCGGTCTGCGAGAGCTTCTGCGACATATCGTTGATCGCGTCGGTCAGCTCGCCGATTTCGTCGTTATGCGTCTTTTCCACCTGTGCGCCGTAGCTCCCCTCGGCAATGCGCCGGGCTACGCCTGTGAGCGAGGCGATCGGCTCGGTGATCGTGCGAAGGAAGTAAAGGTTCGAGAAAATGACGATCGCCAGCACAACAAGCCCGATGCCGCCCGCGACGAGCGCGGAGGTGTTCACCGCGCGGTCAATGAGCTTGAGACTTGTAATATACCGCATCACGCCGACGACGCTCCCGCTGCCGGAAACGAGCGGCGCAGACACGGCGAGAACCTTCTCGCCCGTAGAGGCGCGTTTGCCCTGCCAGAAGCTGATCTTGCCGGAGTCGAGCGCATTTTTGATATCATCCGAGCCGGGGATCGAACCGGCGGAAATGCTGGTGGAGGCGATCTCCACGCGCCCTTCGGTGTTGACGAACTGTAATTCGAGAGAATCCTTGTCGTCAAAGTTTTCGGCGTAGTTGAAAGCGCTCTGGTAAAACTCGGCGTACGTGCGGTCCACATAGGACGAGAGGAATGCCGACGCCGTTTCCGCCTTTGCCTGCAGCGAGGCGCGCGTGGCGGAGTAATAATATGCCTGCAGCGAGAGAGTATACGCCGTCAGCGCAATAAGAATTGCCAACAGCACAAGCCCGCTCCCGACAAACATGCCGCGGGCGCGGATGGAACGGAAATGGATATCACGCAGGCGCGGCAGATGCACCGTGGTTTTGGCGGCTGCGGCGTGGCGGCTTTTTTCTTTTTTTGCGAAAAGGTCAGCGAGCAGCTTCTTCATGGAATGCATATCCTCCGAAGAGTCTTAAAGTCCCCACTTGTAACCGTAGCCCCAAACGGTGGTGATGTAGGCGGGCATGGTGGGATCGTCCTCAATCTTGATGCGCAGACGGCGGATGTTCACGTCTACGATCTTCAGCTCGCCGAAATAGTCGCGGCCCCATACCTCGTTGAGAATATCCTCACGCGAAAGAGCTTTACCGGGATTGTCCATGAAGTATTTAATGATGGAGAACTCGATCTGCGTCAGACGCACGCGCTCGCCGTTTTTCTCCAGCGTGCGGTTGCGCGTGTTGAGACGGAACGGCCCCTGCCGGATCTCCCCGGTCTCCTCGGCGTCCTGCTCGCCGCCGGTGCGGCGGAAGAGCGCGTCGATGCGGGCGGTCAGCTCAGCGGGGGAGAAGGGCTTGGTGACATAGTCGTCCGCACCGGTCATAAGGCCGGTGACCTTGTCCATCTCCTGGCTGCGGGCGGTGAGCATGATGATGCCGATGCGCGTGTTGGACGCGCGGATGCGGCGGCAGACCTCAAAGCCGTCGATGTCCGGCAGCATAACGTCCAGCAGCGCCACGCGGATGTCCGGGTGGCGGCGGAGCTGTTCGAGCGCCATTTCGCCGCAGTCGGCTTCGATCGGCTCATAGCCGCTTCGGCGCAGATTGATGACGACAAAGCTTCGGATATTGGCTTCGTCCTCCAGAACCAGAACTTTCTTCATATCGGTTTCTTACCCTCCAACGACGGAGCCGGAGCTCCAGTCTGTATATATCACATGAAATCGGCTGCGGATCGTGTTTTCGTCGGTCTTGCCGTCAAGAATCTCGGCGGCGTATACCGTTGTGCCCTCCTCCTGCAGAAGAAAGCGGTTTTCAAGCTTGGCGCGCTCGTACCGGTTTTCCCCGGTGATGGCGTATATGGCAACATAGTTCTCCAGCGAACCGTCTGAGCGCAGGCGCGAGAGGATTACCGCCCGCTCGCCGGATACGCTGTCGTCCCGCTGTACCGTGAGCCCAACGTCCCAGCCGGACGGCAGTACGAGATACCAGTTGTCCGTAACGCAATGGTACGTCGTCATAACGGTGCTCGCGCGGCCGGAAGCGTCGTACCGGAACCAGGCGATCGACCAGAAAACTTCGTCCCCGCGGCTGTAGAGCTGCTGCGGGTGCGGGATCTCGGTGCAGCCGTCGCCGTCAATGTCCTGCGCATACACAAGACTGTAGGAGCGGCGTGTTTCGGAAATCTGCGTGGAGCGGTTCATGGTGAGGTTGATAAGGGAACCGTCCCGGCAGACGAAGAGATCGGATACGAGATCGCCGGTCGTGAGCGTGGATTCCGCGAGCAGGGCGGGGGCGTCCCCCGCGAGGGTGATCATACGCAGCCGCTGCAGCGAGGCAATACCTGTGCTGAGCGCCGCCGAGGTCGCCTGCGGCTCCTGGCCGAGCGCAAAGGTGTATTGGTCGATGAGATATGTCGTGCTGTTCGCCGCGCGCAGATTCAAAAGCTCGTCGCAGCCGTCGCGGTTGATGTCCCCGGTGACGAATTCAGCGCTGTCGGTGCTCAAGAGCGTATCGCCGCTCCATCCCGAGATGGAATAGACGGAGAGAACGGATACGCCCGAAGAAATCTGCCACGAAACGAGAAGCTCCTTCTGCCCGTCACCGGTGAGATCGGCGTAGTCGATCCGCCCGATGGACGAACCCTCGCCGGAGAGGGAGAGCACGAGCTGGTATTCACCGTTTTCCGAGGAATAGATGTTGATTTTCGGGTTCTTTCCGCCGTCGCGGAAGAAGGCGAGCGCTTCGTCGACCCCATCGCCGTCCACATCGCTGAGCTGCACGCTCTGGCGGTAGCTGCCGTGCGTGGGCGCGGCGTATTCGCTGCCGGAGGCAAGTTCTTCGTCAATGAGAGATTGGAGCTGCTGGTATTCCTCCGAGGCCATCGGAAGGGAAAAGTACTGATCGATGTTGCCGGAATAGCAGCCGCTCAGACAGAAAAGCAGCGCGGCAAGCAGAAGAAAAGCCCCCGGCCGGACAAATCGTTTCATAGTCTATCTCCGTTTTTGTGAGCATAAATAGGCAAAACTATAATACCATATCTCCCCCAAAAAGGGAATACCGGAAGCGGAATATTTTTTCTTGCCAAAGCGAGTTATACGCGGTATAATGCCGCCATACGCCGGTGTGGTGGAATTGGCAGACGCCCGGGACTCAAAATCCCGTGTCCGCAAGGACGTGCGGGTTCGACCCCCGCCACCGGCACCACGTCAAAACAGCACCATAAGGTCATCAGCCGCCGCAGGCGGCGTCCGATTGACCGATGGTGCTGTTTTTCCTTTTCCGGCACGACCCGCTTCGCTGGGCTCGTGCCGGATGGGGTGCTGGTTTTTGCATATTTAAAACGTTCAGGCGGGCAGGCACAAGCTGTGCCTGCCCGCCTGTATGGATTTTGAAATATCGCTTACGGCTTGGTGAGAATGGCGCTCA
>CAKSWA010000017.1 GCA_934511165.1 uncultured Oscillospiraceae bacterium
GAGCTTGTGGTGCGCGACATCAAGGTGCGCTACCGCCATTCCGCGCTGGGGCTCGTGTGGACGGTGCTCAACCCGCTTTTGATGATGGTCGTCATCACGATCGTCTTTTCCACGCTCTTCAAGCAGAACATCCCGAATTTCCCGATCTACTATCTTTCGGGCTCGCTCATTTTCGCGTTCAATTCGGAATCGACGACGACCGCGCTCAGCTCCATCTATTCCAACTCCTCGCTCATCAAGAAGGTCTATATCCCGAAATACCTCTTCCCGCTCTCCAATGTGCTCTCGGGGCTTGTGAATCTCGGGTTTTCGCTCATTGCGATGTTCATCGTGATGCTCATCACCGGCGCGCCGTTCCACGCGACGCTCCTGCTGCTCCCGATCCCCATTTTCTATACGTTCCTCTTCTCCGCCGGGCTCGGCATTCTGCTCTCGGCAATCACAGTGTTCTTCCGCGATATCGCGCATTTCTACAGCGTATTCATTCTCGCGTGGACATACTTTACCCCCATCTTCTACCCCGTGGAGATACTGCCGGACGCCGTGATGAAGCTCATGCAGCTCAACCCGATGTACCATCTCGTCACCTACATGCGCTCCATCGTGCTCTACGGCGTGTTCCCCAGTCTGAAGGAAAACCTTCTCTGCCTGTGTCTGGGGCTTTTGATGCTCGCGCTGGGGCTTTTCGTATTTTATAAAAAGCAGGACAAGTTCGTCCTGTATGTCTGAGCGGAGGTGCGCCATGGGCAGCGTTATTAAAGTCAACGATGTTTCGATGATGTTCAATCTCAGCTCGGAGAAGATCGACAGCATCAAGGAATATTTCATCAAGGCCGTGCGCCGGGAGCTCCATTTTCAGGAGTTCTGGGCACTGCGGGACATATCGTTCACGCTTGAAAAGGGCGATTCTCTCGGCATCGTCGGGCTGAACGGCTCCGGCAAGAGCACGCTTTTGAAAATCGTCTCCGGCATTTTGAAGCCGACCAAGGGCACGGTGGAGACCTGCGGGAGCATCGCTCCCCTCATCGAGCTGGGCGCGGGCTTTGACGCCAACCTTTCCGCGCGCGAGAACATCTATCTCAACGGCGCGATCCTTGGCTACAGCCGCGCGTATATGTCCGAGCGGTTCGACGAGATCATCGAGTTTGCCGAATTGCAGGACTTTGTGGACACCGCCGTGAAGAACTATTCCTCCGGCATGGTGGCCCGCCTCGGCTTTGCCATTGCGACGATGAACGTGCCGGATATCCTCATCATTGACGAAATTCTCGCCGTCGGCGACTACAAATTCCAAGAAAAGAGCTTTGCGCGCATGCAGGAGATGATCGCCTCCGGCGCGACGGTCGTTTTCGTCTCCCACTCGATCGAGCAGGTGCAGAAGATCTGCAAAAAAGCGCTCTGGCTCGAGCACGGCCATATGCGCATGCTCGGCGACGCGGACGCCGTGTGCGGGGAGTATATGCGTTCATGAGCACCACCGCACCGAAGAAAAAGCGCGTCCTTTTTATCATCAACCAGTTTTTCAAGGGCGGCGCGGAAACCGCGCTCGTGAATCTGCTGCGCACGATGGATGCCTCGCGCTTTGATGTCGATCTCCTCATCTTTGATATGATCGACCTGCCGGGCAGTCTCTCCCTCATCCCGGAGATCCCGGCGTGGGTACACGTTATCAACGTGGCCGAAAACGAAAAGAAGGCCGCGTTCGTGAAAAAAGCGGTCTTCAAGCTGGAGCGGAAACTCACCGGCACGCAGCCGTTCCGGCGCGGCGCCATCCGCTATCTGCAAGGCCAATATTACGACGCCGCCATCTCCTACGGCGAGTGGTTTTCGAGCGCGCTCTGCGCGCGCTATGCCGCGGCGCGGCGCAAGTACGTATGGATTCATGCGGACATGGACAAGGCCGCCTTCCTCCACCCGGACATTCTGCGCTTTGAAGCGCAGTTTGACGGCTTTCTCTTCGCCTCCCGCCATTCGATGGAGGGCGCGATAAAGAAATATCCGCAGCTTGCCTCCCGCTCTCTGGTTATCCCGAACCGCGTGGACGGTGAGAAGATACTCGCCATGAGCGAAGAAACGCTGCCCATTCCCCTGCCGGAGGACGGTCTGCCGCTGCTCGTGACGGTTGCAAACATCCGCGAGGAGAAAAACCATTTGCGGCAGGTCGAGGCGATGCAGCAGCTCTTTTCCGAGGGGCTGCGGTTTCGCTGGGTGAACATCGGCTCGCTCGCAAACGCTCCGCTCGTGGAAAAGCTCCGGCTTGCGGTGCGGGATGCGGGTCTTGAAGACTATTTCACGCTGACCGGCCCGCTCGACAACCCCTACGGCGTGATGCGCCGCGCCGACGCCGTGTGCGTCCTCTCCGACCATGAATCGTGGTCGATGGTCATCACGGAAGCAAAGGCGCTCGGCGTGCCGGTCATTGCCACGCGCACCTCCGGCGCGCTCGAACAGATCGAAGACGGCAAAAACGGCGTCCTCTGCGGCTTTTCCGATGAAGAGATCGCCGAAAGTCTCCGCGCCTTTCTCACCGGCGGCGCGGCGGAGACGATGCGCCGGAAAAAGGAAACACATACCGCCGCCGGCGCGGCGGGGACGCTGGAAACACTGTTGGAAAACGAAACGAAAAAAGTTCTCTATGTATTCGACGATATAAACTACACGAGCGGCGCACGTGCCGCGGCGCTCGCGCAGGCGCGCGCCGTGTCCGGCGTGGCAGAGGTCTGGATCTATTCCGCCGAGCCGTGCCGGGACGCCGCGCTCAAAAGGGAGTTCCATTTTCTGGAAACGCCCGGCAGCAGTGCGCTGCGGCTGCTCACACGGCCAACGCGGCAGGTGCTGCGCGACGGGAGCGTATCCCGCGCCGGAAAGCTTCTCCGGCTCGCCTACGCGGTGAGCGCGCACATTGGGCTCGAATCCGTTCTGCCGAAGGCGCTGCTGCGGCGGAACATGACCGCAGCCTTTGAGGGGTTCGACACGATCTTTGTTGTGAGCGAGGCCTCCAAAATGCGCGAGTTCGTCTCGCGCTGCCGCCATCCGGGAAAAATTCAATGGATCCACACGGACTACGCCGCCTGGCGGGAGCTGAACGAGTGGACGCGCGCCGTAACGAAAAATGACGCGAAGCTCTACCGCCGGTTTGACACGATCGTCTGTCTCAACAAGTCGCTGCGGGAAAAGTTTCTTACCGTCTATCCGCAGTTTGCGGAGAAAACGATCGCCGTGCCGAACCCGGTGTTCCGCGCGGAGATACGCGAGCGCGCCAAAGCGCCGCTCACGGTGCCGGTGGACGAGAGCGTCTGCAATCTCATCACCATCGGGCGGCTCGAGCGCGAAAAGCGCTACGACCGGCTGCTCGATATCGCCGCAGAGCTGCAAAAGCGCGGCTTTGCGTTCCGCTGGTACTTTGCCGGCGACGGCCCGCTGCGCGAAGAGATCGAGCGGCAGCTCACCGAACGCGGCCTTTCCGGCTGCGTGACGCTGACCGGGTACATGGAAAACCCCTGTCCTCTGCTCGTGCGGTGCCGTGCGCTTGTGCTCTTTTCCGAGTATGAGGGCACGCCGGTCACCATCGACGAGGCCAAGGCGCTCGGCGTGCCGGTGATTGCCAACGATGTTGGCGGCGTGCGGGAGATGCTGGATGAATCTTCCGGCGATTTCTGCGCACAGGATACGAACGATTACCTGCGCATTCTCGTCAAAGAAATATCAACTTTCATGGAGAGATAAATAAAAATGATTGAACGTTTGGATTTTGGAAAGGAAACTCTCTATAACGCCACCGAGGCTACAATCCATCTTTCCCGATATCTTATGGCCAAGCCGTATGTGGCCGGGAAGCGAGTGCTGGATGTTGCCTGCGGCGAAGGATACGGCAGCTATCTGATGAGTCTTTGGGGCGCAAAGTCTGTGTGCGGCGTGGATGTTGATGCGCCGACCGTTGAAAACGCCGCCGTCATGTTCAAAAATGACGGTCTGGAGTATCTGTGCTGCAACGCTGAATCGCTCCCGTTCCCAGACTACAGCTTTGACGTTATTGCTTCGTTTGAAACGATTGAGCATTTGGAGCATCCGGAAGAATTTCTCACCGAACTCCGCCGGGTTCTGAAGCCGGGCGGCACCATTCTTCTCTCCTGCCCCAACGATTATTACTATTATGAGAACGCTCCCGTGGACAATCCGTTCCACAAGCGCAAATATCATTTTTACGATTTCAAAGAGCTTTCGGAAAAATATCTTGGCAAAGCCTCGCATTATTATCTCGGCTTTGCCGCGGACGGTTTCGTTACGATTCCGCTGGAAGATGCCACGCTGCCGGAAGAACACGCCGCACCGGATACCATGCTGGAAATGTTCCAGTATCGCCGTTCAGATAACGCCGCCCTTCTCAAGCAGCAGCGTCTTATGAACTACTGGAACTGCAACTATTACATCGGTCTTTGGAGCGGGAATCCAACCGCCGCAAGTCCCTCGTCCGCCATATATCCGAGAGAAACTTTTGTCAAACTTGAGGATACCGATTTGTCCATCTATCACGATCTCCGCACGCGTATGGACGCTCTCATCAATGCCGAGAAAGCCGCAGCCGCCGCAATGGACGAGTTGAAAGAGCTTCGCGAAAAGAACGGGCAGCTGGAAGATACAATCGCCCGGCAGCAAGCCGAGTTGGAAGCGCAAAAGGAGCTTCTGCCGGAAACGAAGCGCTTGGAAATTGAAAACGACCGGCTTCGGATGATGCTGGAGCTTGCCGCGAAGGAAAACGCTGCAATGTATCAGTATCGAAACGTACATATCGGCGGCGAGCTTACAAGACAGCTGGAATACTACCGCAGCGAATGTGACCGGTATGAAAACTCCACCTGTTGGAAGATCACAAAGCCGATACGCATCATCTTGGATTTCCTGAAAAAAATCTTTCGGAGATAAGGAGTGGAGGCATGGATTTCCCCGCAAATACAACAAACGGTTTCCATGTGGAAGAGCTGAAATACTTTTATGCAAGAGAGCATAAGATGATCGGCCTCGGCGATTATCGTTCTCCGAATCTGCAGAACATCGGGGAACGCGGCAGCGATCTCACGATTGCCGTTCTTTCCATGAACCGCTCTTCCCTCACCATTCGGCTGATGGAATCCATCCAGGAGCATTTGCCGGATTTTCGCGGCGAGTTTCTCATCGGCGATAACGGTTCGCATGCAGAGGAAAAGGAAATGCTCCGCGCGGCTATGAAAATCATGCCGTATGCCTGCCGCATGGTGGAGTTTGACAAAAACTACGGCGTCGCCGGGGGAAGAAACCGGCTGTTCCGGGAGGTGCGCACCGACTGGATTCTTTCCATGGACAACGACCTTTATTTCGTCGCCGACCCGCTGGATAAAATTCAGAAGGACCTTTGGGCGCTTGGCTGTCATTTTATGACAATGCCAATTCGTGATGAAGGGAAACAGGGCTGCAGCCTGTATGGCGGCAACCTATATATAGAAAATCTGAACGGTGTCAGCGCAGGAGGCGGTTCCGCCGTCATTGTTCCCGATATCGAAATGGGCAAAGAATACGCTCCTTTCTTATGCACCTTTCTCTCCGGATGCGCAGGGGTCATACAAAAAAAGTCCTTCTTTGCACAGGGCGGATTTGACGAAGGTATGTTCGTCGGGTTTGAAGATACGGAATTTTCTCTCCGGCTCTATCAAAGCGGGATGAAAGTCGGTGCGTGCGGCTTTGCCTGCGTGATCCACGACCACCCAAAGCCGGAAAACCACTCGGATATTCACTATGAAAAGCAGCGTTTTTCCCGCAACTATCTGAAAGAATCTGCTGAATATTTTGAAAAGAAGCACGGCTTCTCCGTCTGGAATCCGATGGTGGATAACTGGGTCGAGCAGCGGATATCCGAATTGAAGCTGGAGCCCTCCGCAGGAAGGTCATCTTCCCAGCGCAGAAAAATTGCATTGATCGTTGACCGCCGCGGTTGGGCGCTGGACAACATCGCCGCACAGATCGTCAAAAATCTGAGCGATTCGTTTGACTTCAAAACGCTTTATCTTTCAGATTTTAATAATCTCGGGCAGCTTCTCATGCTTGCAGACGACTGCCAGATGCTTCATTTTCTGTGGCGTCCGCTGGCTTCCTGTTACTACAAAAGCTTTACCCAGAACTATATTTGTCAGCTTGGTATGACTTCCGAGGAATTTTACGAAAAGTATGTCAAAGATAAAACGATTTCCGTTGCCGTATACGACCATTTGATGCTTTCCGAATCGGAGACGGACTATCACTATACGCCGGATCTGTTTTCCTCGCCGGAGAGTCTTGTTACAAAATACTGCGTTTCCAGCCGGAAGTTGCTGGACGTATACAATAGCGACGACCGGATTCTTATGAAGCCCTCCGCGGTTATTTCTGACGGCGTGGACACCTCTCTTTTTGTCCCTGCCAACCTGGAACGCTTTCGGGCAGAAAATCTGCAAAACCGGACGATACGCATCGGCTGGGCAGGTAACAGCCAGTGGGTCGTCGACGATCTCAAGGGCATCAACACGATCATCCGCCCGGCAATCTCCGCTTTGCAGGAAGCCGGATACAACGTTGAGCTCATTACGTCAGATCGTCTGAACCGCATGATCCCGCACGATGAAATGCCTGGTTTTTATAACGGGATCGATGTATATGTCTGCGCATCTTCCTGCGAGGGTACGCCAAACCCGGTGTTGGAAGCCATGGCCTGCGGCGTTCCAGTAGTTAGTACGGATGTCGGTCTTGTTCCGGAGCTTTTCGGAAATAAGCAAAAACACTTTATTCTAAAAGAGCGCTCTGTTGAGTGTATGGTAGATACGCTGAAAGCGTTACTCGACTCACCAGAGCTCTTTGAGCAGCTGTCGAGGGAGAACCTCTCTCAAATCAAGCCTTGGGACTGGAAAATCATGACAGACCGCATGCGGGAGTACTTCCAATGACAACAAAAGTTTCTTCTGCTTTTAACAAACGGAATGCTCTAACTCTCATCCCTATTCTGCTCTCCGCGCTTTATCTCACCTTTCTGGTTGACCTCCATACGCTGGAGACCGCGATGCAGCGGGTGTTTATCTTCTGCTATTTTGTGGTCATGGGTGTACTGGCGTGCTTTTTGAAGGGCAAATACGCCGAGGGAAAGCCGTTCCCGGCAAAAAGCTGGATTGCCGCGGCGGTGCTCGCCGCTCTGCTCGTCAGCGCGGGGTGGAATACCTTCCTGCCGCATGTGCGCTTCCCGCTGGAAGATTCTTACATCTATACACTCTGGGAAAAGATTCTCTATACGCTCGGCGCGTGGTGCGTTGTGTTCTATTTTGCGCAGCTCGCGCTGCCATTCTGGAGTAAGCATATCCGTTGCCGGGACAGCGCCAGCGACCGCGCATTGTCTAACACGCTGGCAGAAGCTCTCATTGTGTGGACGCTGATGCACTTGTCCGGATTCTCCTCCCGTTTTTTCGACACCCCGTGCCCCAATCCGTTGCTGTATGGACTGCTGCATTTCATTTTTCTGTTCGTGCTGATTTATCCCTGCAACCGATTTTACGAAAACAGGAATTGCTCCTCAGCACGGCGAGCTTTCGTTATCACAACCGTTTTTTTTGCTGTCGCGTTTATGCTCCTTCTTGCTGCGTGGCCAGGGAACTATACCTGGGACGACATCTGGATTTTTCAGGAAGCGCAGCATTATAATCTCTCCCCATGGCAGCATTTTTTCAGTGGGCTATTCCATGTGCTTTGCATGCAGACGCTTCCGATCTCCTGCGGTGTTATCCTCATCCAAATTTATCTGGCCGCGCTGATCATCGGCTATTCCGTATCGCAGCTGTCGGAGGATTTTTCCCGCACAAAGCGGCCTTTCCTCTGCATTCTTCTGCTTCTTGTAACGCTTTTCCCGCCGATCCTTACATGGCTGTTTTCCGGGTTTCGGATCGCGCTGTACAGCTTTCTTGAGACACTGCTTCTCACTAAGCTGATCTTGATTTACCGGCGCCGTGAGAGCATGTCTTTGATAGAATGCCTGAAAATCGTTCTTCTTACGATACTGGTTGCCTCGTGGCGCTCCGAAGGGATATATTATGTTGCTGTGATTGCGGTATTCTTTTTCCTTTTTCGAAAAGATATTCTTTCCCGACGGAAAGCCGCAGTATGCTTTGTGCTGATCGCAGTTTCGGTCATCGGTGTCGGGAAAGCCAACAGCGCCATGATCGGCAGCAGCAACTATTCCATCACCGCGACCATGTATCCCGCAGTAGAACTCATCCGCTCCGCTGACCCGTCTGAGGATTGCAGCGAGTTGGACAGCATTAGCCGTGTAATTGACGTAGACGCCGTTATGGAACAGAGTGATGCATCCGCAGAGTCTCTCTACTGGTCAAACGCGCTTGTTAAAAACGGATATTCCGAAGAGGATTACAGCGCTTATACTTCCGGTTTTGTCCGGCTGTGTCTGCGGCACCCGCTCACCGTCGCAAACGCCTTATGGCGAAACTTTTTGGATTCCAGCGGCGTGATCGTAACAAACGGATATACCGCTCAGCGACGGAGCATTGTGTCCGGTAGTGCCCTTTATGAAAGCTCCGCCGGAGATGGCTGGGCATCGCTCAATGTGCCTCTGAAATCGCCCATCAATATGAGTCTGCGAAACCAGGTCATGCTGTGGCTCGGCTGTATCCGAAATGACGGCACTGTTACTCCCGCCTATTACTTTTTCTGGAATCTCTGGATTCCGATCTTTCTCGCCGCCGCTGGTCTGGCTGTATCCATTGTGAGAAAGGATTCTGTAATGATTTTGGTTATGGTGACGGTGTTCTGCCGGATACCGCTTGTTGCCGCCGCGTCGTCCTCGGCATATATCATGTACTATCTGCCAGCCTATTTACAGATGTACTTTTTCGGTATCGTCTGTCTCGTTGCCCCAGCTCGCCGGTCATTTTCTGATCCCGAACTGACGGAGGAAAAAGCTTTATGAAAAAAACACTTCTTTTCATCCCCATGTACAACTGTGAAAAGCAGATCGGACGTGTTCTGCGTCAGCTTACCGGCGATGTATGTGCCTATCTGGACGAAGTGATCGTGGTAAACAACCGCAGCACAGACAAAAGCGAAGAATCTGTCTGGGAAACTCTTTCGGAATATCAGCCGCCAGTCAAGGTATCCCTTCTGCGAAACCGGGACAACTACGGTCTTGGCGGCTCTCATAAGGTTGCCTTTCAGTACGCCGCAGATCACGGCTTTGACTACGTGATTGTGCTCCACGGCGACGATCAGGGAAGCATCCGCGATCTTCTCCCTTATCTGAAAAACGGGGAAGCATATACATACGACTCTTTCTTGGGTTCGCGCTTTGAAAAGGAGTCCCGGCTGATAAATTACTCCGCTTTCCGTATTTTCGGAAACCATATTTTCAACACAGTCATGTCCGTTATTCTGCGCCGAAAAATTACAGATCTCGGCTCCGGCCTGAATATGTACAGCACGGATTACCTTCGTTCCGGATTTTACCGCGGCTTTATCGACACGCTGACCTTTAACGTGTATATGCTGATTTATGGCGTATACTCCGGCTCCCGATTTTGCTTTTTTCCGTTGGAATGGCGGGAAGAAGATCAGGTGAGCAACGCCAAATTTGTAAAGCAGTCCTTCGAAATATTTAAAATCGCTCTCCGTTACCGGATGCGCCCGCGCAAGGTGTTTTCGGAGAGCGCCGCTGGTAGCCGCAAAACATATGAATCGGATGCCGTATGGCAGATTCTTCCAAAAAAAGCGGAAAAACAGGAGGAACGGGAATGAAAATACATCTGGTTATGCCGATGGGCGGCGGCGGAACACGTTTTCAACAGGTCGGCTTTCCCATGCCGAAACCCCTGATTGAGTTGTGCGGCCATCCGTTTTTCTACTGGGCGGTGCAGTCCGTCGTCCGCTTCACGCCAGTGGAGGACATTCATTTCGTCGTACTGCAGGAGCATGTGGATAATTTTCATATTGATTCCGAGATACGAAAATACTACCCAAACGCCGATATTTGTGTGATCCCGCAGCTTCTCAACGGTGCAGTGCTGACCTGTCTGGAGGGCGTAAAACGCATTAACGACAGCAGCCCTATTCTGTTCAACGACTGCGACCACGCTTTTGTTTCCCATGTGTTTTATAACTATTGCGCCGAAGCCGGAGCTGATAAGCCCGACGGCGCACTTCTCACCTTCGTCTCTGACAGCCCAAACTACAGCTATGTTCGTTTTGATGGTGCTAGCCGCGTATGCGGAACAGTTGAAAAGTCCGTTGTCAGCTCTGAGGCCATATGCGGTGCCTATTATTTTGGTAACCGAGAATTGTTTGAATCCGCGGCGGAGTCTTATCTGCAGCATTGCAGCTACAAGGAGTTTTTCATGAGCGGCGTATACAATGTGCTGTGTGCCGAGGGCCGGAAAATCGTCACGTTTCCCACGGATGAGCACATTTCCTTTGGAACGCCGGAGGAATACATCGCTGCGGAAAAGGAAGAAAAGAGGCTGCAAAAGCTGATAAAATGAATGTATTGTATTTGATTGGCGCAGTTATTTTCATCTGCGCAGCTCATTTTGTCCGCGTTTACCGCTGGAAACTCTTTATTGAAATATACGAAAAGCCTAATACAGCGCGCCTGACACAGGCGCTTGCCATGGGCTATATGCTCAATTTCTTTGTCCCCTACAAGTTGGGTGATCTATTCCGGGCGTGGTTTGCGGGGCGGAAGCTGAAAAACCGGCAAGCGCTCAGCTTCTCCACCGTGATTCTCGACCGGTATCTGGACGTTCTGTGTGTGGGGATCATTTTTGCCGTTTTTCTGCTTTGCGGATATTCAGATCAAACCATTCGTGATTCCGCGCTTTTTTATGTTCACGTTTCTGCCATTCTGATCCTAGCAACTGTGCTATTGTATGCTTTGCGCGCCTGGCTGAAAAAGTTTTTGCTGAATTTGTCCAGCCTGTTCAACGACAGCATAAAGACCTGGCTTCTGGAATTCGGCTGGGCTCTGATCTCAAACCTCCGGGACATTTTCCGACGGATCAGCTTTTTGCGTCTTTTTATCTCCACGATCGGGATGTGGTCACTGTACCTGCTGTCATATTTCCTGTTTGGAGAGTTCTTAAGCATGAGCGGAACCAGCGTTTCCGTGGTAGATGTTTTCACCACGCTTTTCGCCCAGAACGGGATCAAGGCAAGCACATCTTCTCTGTCTCTTTTTGGGTCTTTCCTTGCCATGCCGCTTATGCTCTATATGGCGGTTTATACGTTGTCTCCCCTTTTGATCATGATCGCATGGTCACTTTTCCGCAGATGCCGCACCTCAGGTGATATGGAAGCCTCTTACGTCAATCTGCTGCCGCACCTGGATCCGCAGGAACGGCTGCGTTTTCTTGAATCCTATTTCTCCGGCAGCAGCCGAAAATACATAGCCGACTATCTGAAAATCAACCAAAATATCTCGATCATCCGGGACTATTCCGCCGGGTCCAATGCAACTACCATGCTGTGCACCGACAGCACGACGACCTTTTTCCGAAAGTACGCTTTCGGTGACGACGGAAAAAAGCTGTATGAACAGATTTGCTGGCTGGAAGATAACCGGCCTTTTCTGCCTCTCCCGGACATTCTCCGCGAAGAGCACAACGACATCTACTGCTATTACGATATGCCGTTTATCAACGGTGCAGCAGGGCTTTTTGAGTTTGTCCATTCGACACCGCCGGAGGAAAGCTGGGAGATTATCCGTTCGGCACTCGACACGCTGGAGAACACCATATACCAAAGAGATATCCACCCCGCCGATGCCGCTACAATTCATGCATACTATACCGCTAAGGTTCAGAAAAACCTTGACCGCATCAAATCATCCCTCCGCATTGCTGCTCTCTTGTCCTATAAGTCTGTATATATTAACGGCGTGGAATATCCCAATCTTTCCGCTTATGAGGATATCTTAAGTGAAAAATTCCTTCAGTGTGTATTCCAAAACGATAGCTATGCCGTGATTCACGGCGATCTAACTATTGAAAATATCATCTGCCGTCGGGAGACATCCGGTCAAACCGGCTATTACCTCATTGACCCGAACACCGGGAACATTCACAACTCCCCGAATCTGGATTACGCCAAGCTTCTGCAATCGATCCACGGCGGGTATGAGTTCCTTATGGCGGTCAAAGGTGTCTACTGCGAAGAAAACCGCATCCAGTTCATGTACACGAAATCCGCCGTATACGATGAGCTCCACGCCCAACTGCGCAGCTATATGCTTCAAAATTTTTCGGAAGAGCGCGTGCGAAGCATATACTTCCATGAAATCGTTCATTGGCTTCGCCTGATGCCATATAAAATCGAAAAAGCGGGAAAACGTGTTCTCGTTTTTTACGCCGGACTTTTGATGATCTTAAAGGATATTGCTGAAATCTATGGGGAAGGATCTTTCCATGAAGAAAACAAAACTGGCTCTCTTTGATTTGGACGGAACACTGTTCGATACGGACGAAGTGAACTATGCCGCTTATCGGGACGCGCTTCTTCCCTACTCGGTCGAGCTGGACAAGCAGTACTTTACATCATTTTGCAGTGGCCGCCGGTATAAGGAGTTTCTTCCGCTCCTTCTTGCTGGTACGGAACATATGGAAGATGTTCACGACGCGAAAAAGGCAGCCTACCGTCATAATCTTAGTAAAGCAAAAATGAACGCGCATCTGTTTCAGATGATCCGCTTCATAAAGCCGGAGTATTACTGCGTCGTTGTCACGACTGCTTCCCGGCAGAATGCCATGGATATTCTGTCTCATTTCAACGTTGTCCCCTTGTTTGATGATGTTATCACGCAGGAAGACATCTCCCGTCCGAAACCGGACGCCCAGGGCTTTCTCCTTGCCATGAAACGGTTCGGTATTTCCGCAGAAGATACAGTCATTTTTGAGGATTCCGTCATCGGCATTCAGGCGGCCAGAGCTACCGGAGCCACGGTCATGATTGCAGACCAATTTTAAGCGTATGAAAAAACTGTTAATTCAAATCATCAAATTTGTTGGCATAAGCGGTGTCGGATGGGTTCTTGATTTCTGCACTTACATGGCCCTCTCCAAGCTGCTTCTCTGCGATTTGACCACGAGCAATTTCATCAGTTCCTGGGTCGGCGTCACGTTTGTTTTTTTCTTCGCCACAAAAAAAGTGTTCCAGCAAAGCGGGAAAGTGTCCATTCGGATCAAATATCTGATTTATCTTGCCTATCAGTGTGTGCTGATTTTTCTCATTTCAAAGCTTCTCGCCGTTATCAACAACGCTATTCTTATCTACTGCCGCGTGGATTTGATTTTGCGTTTTTCCTCCGTGATCGCCAAAATTGCTGTAACGCCCATTACCATGTGTCTCAACTATCTCGTGATGAAAAAGCTGATTGAAAAGCTCTGATACAAACTATGGAAAAAAAGCTGCTTTCGGCGGTTTTCGCCGCAAACTCTATATTCCTCTTCTTCACGAGCGACAAGATCCAGCCGACGCATCTGACGCAGGGATTTCTCCTGCTGCTGACGGTCGCTTCCGTCTGGTGCTTCAACCGGAAGAGCGGCTGTATGGAAAAGTACCGCACGAAGGGCTCCCGCGCCGCCATTGGGATAACCGCCGTTTATGCCTCGCTTGCGAGCTTCGCGCAGCGCTTCTTTCTTAATGGCAACACGCGGATGCACTTTTCGCTGCCGGGGCTTTTCTATGTGCTGAGCGGCATTCTCTGGTTCATCCCGGTCATCTGGCTGCTGCTGTTCGCGCTCGAATGGCTCTCCGCCCGTCCCCAGACGCTGCCGAAGCCCGGAAGCCGGAAAAAGGCGCTGTGCGTTCTTCTCATCGCACTGCTTCTCTGTCAGGTCTTTGTGCTTCTTGTGGAATGGCCGGGCGGATTCCCGCCGGACGCTGTTGATCAGTTTCATCAGGCCATGGGTGATTACGGCTTAAGCGATAACCACCCGTTTGTCCATACGCTGCTCGAACGCGCCGTTCTGACCGTCATCCCCCACCCTGCCGCGCTCACGGCGGTGCAGCTGCTGCTCTTCTCGCTCGTGCTGTGCGTGTTTCTCATGATGGGGTACGACCGCGGTGCGCCGCTGCCGCTGCTCGTGATTCTCGGGTGCTTCTTTGAGCTGATGCCAAATCAGGTGCTCAGCTGGACGAACGTTCTCAAGGATTTCCCGTTCACGCTCGCCCTGCTGTGGGGTACCTACCTTCTTTTACAGCTCGCGCTCGACATGCCGCGCAGCCGGAAATGGCCGTTTTATATGGCACTCGCGCTGGACATCTTTCTCGTGTCGCTTCTCCGGCACAACGGCGCCGCGCCCGCGGCGGCGATGATCGTTCTCTGTATCGTGCTCACCGTCCGGCGCTATGAGCAGGTAAAGCTCCGCGCGCTTACGGCGGCGGTGCTCGCCGCGGTGTCGTTCGGCGTTTTCAAGGGGCCGGTCATGACGGCGCTCAACGTTGCGCCGGTGTCTCTCTCGCCGTTTACGACGCTCTTCTGCGCCGTGGGCTCCTGCGTGAATAAGGATCTGCCGCTCTCGGAAGAGGCGGATGCAATCCTCGAAAAAGCTCTCCCGCTCGAAGACTGGCGCGATTATTACGCTCGCTACTACGGCCACGACTTCTATTACTGGGGTCGCCCGGAGGGAAGCGTTCCTTACGAACCGCTGAACGTGACGACGGAGGAGCTGTTCCGCGTCTACGGTGAGGCGCTGCGCAAGTACCCGGACGTGGTGCTCAAAGACCGCATCGATGGGTGCGACGTTCTCTGGGACGTTGTGCAGCCGGAGGATGGCTTCACAGCAAAATCCTCCTGCGCGGTATACAATATCGAAGATTTTTCTTCGTATCTCGATCTGGACGATTTCCGCAACCGGGACGGCGATCTCACCGAATACCGGCAGACATTCTTTGCCAAGGCCTATCTCTGGACGACCGGAACGCCCCGGAACAGCGTGCTGGACATACTGCTCTGGCGCACGGGCGCGTATCTGATTGCGTTCTGGGTGCTGCTGCTTTTCTGGCGAAAAAACGGCATGCAGCGCTTCCGCTCCGCGGCTGTGCCGCTTATCGGCAATCTCATCATCTCGGTGCTGTATGTCTACCACCAGAGCTTCCGGTACGTATACTTTGTGCAGGTGTGCGTGCTCGCGCTCCTCTTTGCCACGGTCGTGTGCCGGCCGCGGCCGCCGCAGCCGGAAGAATAAAAATGCCGCCGCGTTCCCGAAACATCGGAAACGCGGCGGCATTTTTAGCGCCGGAAAGCAAGCAACCCCTCAGTCAGCTTCGCTGACAGCCCCGCCCCCCTCTCTGCCGCCTTCGGCGGCATCTCTCCCCGCTGGGGAGAGTCTGCCCCTATTAGGGGCGCCAAGATGGTTTTCGGATGACGAACTTGCCTCCCCTAACAGGGGAGGTGGATTTTGCCGCAGGCAAAATCCGGAGGGGTTCAGGCGTCCTTTTTATCGACGCGGTATTTCTTCTTGAAGAAGCTCGCGCGGATGCCGAGCTCCTTGCCCTTGACGAGGCGGACAAAGTTCTTCCGGTGCTTCCAGAAGATGAGCGCAACCGTGGCGGCCATGATAGCGATATCCCAGCCGCTGCGTCCCGTGAGGATGCACCAGACGAGATACCCCACGCTCGCCGAGAGCGTGCCGATGAACATATAATCCGTGACAAGCGTGATAATGACGACGCCCGCCACAAGGATGAGGAACAGCCGCCAGTCCAGCGCAAGCGCGCTGCCGAGCAGCACCGCAATGCCCTTGCCGCCCTGAAATTCGAGATAGAACGGGTAAAGATGCCCCGCCACGCATGCCGCCATCGTCACGGTCTGGATTGACGGCGAATTGTGGAACAAAAATCCCGCCAGCCATACCATGAGCGCCGATTTGAGCGCGTCGCACAAAAAGACGACCACCGCCACGCCCGAGCCCATCGTGCGCCCGGCGTTCGTCGTCCCGGCGTTGCCGGAGCCTTTTGTGCGGATATCAAAGCCGCGCTTCTTCGCCAGCAGCCACGCAAAATTCACCGCCCCGGCCAGATAGCCCGCGAGAGCGCAGAACACATATGGGAGAACGGTTTTCAAAAAAGTCTGCATGAATGCGATCCTTTCGCAGATACATAGAGAAATTTATACACTTTGGCATACTACTATGTGATATCACAGTATAAAGATTTTGTCAACGAACACATTCGCGCCATTGTCGTTTCCGGTAGGAAGGTACTTGCGTTTCCGCGCTTTACCGGGTAAACTGTATCTGTATGTAATTTTGTATGGAGGTAGTATATGTACTGCACAAAAAATATTGCGTCGGATCTTGTCTGGGTCGGAGCAAACGACCGCCGCCTTGCCATGTTTGAGGGCGTTTATTCCGTTCCGGCAGGCGTTTCCTATAACTCCTATCTGCTCAAAGACGAAAAGACCGTCCTCTTTGACACGGTCGACAAGGCCGTGAGCCGTACGTTCTTTGAAAATCTCGAGCACGAGCTGGATGGCCGGACGCTCGACTATGTGATCGTGCACCACATGGAGCCCGACCACTCCGCCACGCTCTCGGAGTTGCTGCTGCGCCACCCGGAAACGACGGTCGTATGCAACGACAAGACCGCCGTGATGATCGCGCAGTTCTTCGGCAAGGACGCCGTAAAGAACATGCATCTTGTTAAGGAAGGCGACGTGCTCTCCGCCGGCGCGCATGAGCTCACGTTCTATCTTGCGCCGATGATCCACTGGCCGGAGGTCATGATGACCTACGACAAGACCGCGCACACGCTCTTCACCGCGGACGCCTTCGGCGTTTTCGGCGCGCTCAACGGCGCGATCTTCGCCGACGAGGTGGATTTTGACCGCGACTATCTCAAGGAGGCGCGCCGGTATTATACGAACATCGTCGGCAAATACGGCGTACAGGTACAAAATCTTTTCAAGAAGATCGCGGGGCTGGACATTTCCATGCTCTGCCCGCTGCACGGCTTCGTATGGCGGGAAAATCTCGGGTATATTCTGGAGAAGTACAACCTCTGGAGCACGTATACGCCGGAGGAGTCAGGCGTGATGATCGCATACGCCTCGATCTACGGCAACACGGAAAACGCCGCGGAAATTCTCGCCTCCAGGCTTCGCGAGCGCGGCGTGCGCACCGCGATGTACGACGTGTCCGTCACCCCGGCCTCGGACATCATTGCCGAGTGCTTCCGGTGGAGCCATCTGGTGTTCGCCTCGGCGACGTATAACGGCGGCATCTTCGTCACGATGGACGAGCTGCTGCGCGATATTGCCGCGCACAATCTCCAGAAGCGCACCGTCGCCTTTATGGAAAACGGCACGTGGGCGCCCGTGAGCGCGCGGCAGATGGCGGCGATTTTTGCCCCGCTCAAGAACATGACGGTGCTTGAGCAGTCCGTTGCCATCCGCTCCTCGCTCACCGAAGGGCAGCTCGCGGAGATCGAGGCGCTCGCCGATGCGCTCGCGGAGGGCGTCCGGTAAAAACTGGCAACGAAAAATAACAAAAATTTGGCGCGCGGAGGAAACCTTTTTGCGCCGCCGCGCGTCTTATAGTCAGAAAGCAAACGGCAGAACCTTATGTGCGCCGTTTTCAAGGAGGTAACTTTGTTATGACAAAGAAACTGATGGCCCTTCTGCTCGCCGTACTGATGGCAGTATCGCTGCTGCCCATGCCGGCGCTGGCGGACGGCGCTACTACAATCACAACCCTTGATCCCGAGCAGATCGCCCAGGGAGGCTCTTATGTTCTGGACAAAAACGTTACGGACATTACTCTTACTGCGCCTCTTACGATCAGTAAGGATGTGACGATTGAGCTGACCGGACAGACGGTCACGCTCCAGCTTCCTGAGGGCGGCAACTACGCCGATTCGTCGGTTTTTCATGTGACGGAAAACGGCAGTCTGACGCTCAAGGGCAGCGGCACGGTCAAAGTGCCGGATAGCGCCTCCGGCGTCTTTGTCGCGAAGGACGCCGCCGTGACCATCTCGGGCGAAGTCAGCATCTCCGGCGGAGCAAACGGCGTGAAGGCCACCTCCGGCGAGAGCCGCGTGAAGATCAGCGTGAACACGCTCGGAACGATCGAGTCGAATGTTGGCATCAATCTCTCCGGCGCTTCCGGCGAGATCAAGATCGCCTCCGGCACGGTCAAGGGCAGCGTCTGCGCCATTGGTCTTGCGGAAGGCCGCACTCTTAAGCTCGCGGATATTCTGGCGGACGGCTCCAATGCCTACACCGGCGGCGCAGCCGTTGCGAAGGACACCGCTCTCACCGCGGATGTGAAAGAGCTTGTCTTTGATAACGGCGAAGCCCCCAAGCTGACGCTCTCCTCCGCCAAGCGCACCTCGGAGACCGAGGCCGCCGTCACCTTCACCGCCTCGAAAGCCGGTACATATTATTACCAGCTCGACGGCGAAACCGCTCCGACCGCGGAGGACCTCTTCAAAACCGAGGCCAAGCCGCTTGTCCGGGGCGAAAACACCATTCCGCTTACGCTTGACGAAAAGGAACACACCGTATACATCGCCGCGAAGGACGCTTTCGGCAATGCGACCGGAATTCTGACGACGGACGGCACCGCCGTTCCTGTCATTCCCGCGGTGCTCGCCGCGCCGGCGAACCCCGTTTGGAGCGGCAAGGCTGCAAAGTGGGAGGCCGTTACCGACGCGACCGGCTACACCGTGCAGCTCTACAAGGACGGCAGCCCCATCAACGGCGAGTTCAGCGTCGTCTCCGGGACGCAGTCTGACGATCTCTCCAATACAATGACAGCGGACGGCTCCTACACCTTCAAGGTGCGCGCCGCCGCGGACAACACTGTCGGCCTCTGGTCGGAAGAGAGCGACAAGCATACTGTTGACAAGAAAGCGCCCGAGCTCGAAGTGGTAACTGCCGTGCGCGAATCGCTGGAGAAGGCTTCGATCACCTTCAGCTCCACCGAGGACGGCACGCTTTACTATGCGCTTGGCAGCGAACCCGCCAGCATTTTTGACTCCACACAGACCATGGATATCAAAAAGGGCGAGGACAACACGCTCACCCTCACCGGCCTTACCGACAGCGCCGCAGTGACCGTCCGCTTCGCCGCCAAAGACGCTCTCAAAAACGAGAGCGCCGAGCAGACCGTGACGGTGCCGCTCTATCTGGCGGCTCCCACAACGCTCCCCTGGGTGGATGGCTCTGCCACCGCCACGTGGACTGCGGTTCCTGGCGCTGAATCCTACAATGTCCAGCTCTTCAAGGACGGCGCGGAGGTCTCCCCCGTCGTCACCGTGAAGGATTCGACCGCCTATACCTTTGAGCTCAACGAAACCGGCACTTACACCTTTAAGGTGCAGGCCGTCAACGGCGACGTGACCAGCGCCTGGTCGGAAGAGAGCGGCAAGCATACTGTTGACAAGACAGCGCCCGATATTTCCAGCGCGAGCGCCAGCCGCGCCGACGCTTTCAACGGCTCCGTGACCTTCACCTCCAACGAGGCCGGCACGGTCTACTACATTGTCGGCGGCGAAATGCCCTCGAAGGATGATCTTGCCAAGTCGGCAAACGCGAAAGACATTGCCTCCGGCGAAACGAAGATCGATCTCTCCGGTCTCGGTACCGAGGCGACAAAGGTTTACCTCATGGTCGAGGACGCCGCCAAAAACCGGAGCGAGATCAAAGACGTGACCGTTCCCGTGTATCTCCCCAAGCCGACCATGGCCGACTGGTACAACAGCACGACGAATGCCCGCTGGAACGCGGTGGAAGGGGCTACTGGCTACAATGTCCAGCTCTTCAAGGATGGCAATGCGTTTGGCAATGCCACCTTCGTAAACGGCGGTGCCAAAACATCGGTCGACCTTGCCTCCGCTATGACCGAGGACGGCGTTTACACCTTCAAGGTGCAGGCGACCGCCACCGGTACGCAGAGCGAGTGGTCGGATGCTTCCGCCACGAGCTATACCCGCGATGTCCAGAAACCCACCGTCAAGGCCGCGGATCCCCCCCGGCGCATTGACGCCAAAACGGCGGAGTTCTCCTTCATCGCTTCGGAGGACGGCACCTATTACTACATGGTCGGTCTCGTGAACGGCGGTGTTCCGACCGCCGAGCAGGTTGCGGATGACAAGAACCAGCACGCCGGCTGCACCAACGCCAAGACCACCATCAAGCTCACCGATATTGCCGACACGAACGCCCGCAAGGTCTACGTTGCCGTGCGCGACAAGGCCGGCAACCTGAGCGAGAAGCCGTTCGAGATCACCATTCCCGCCTACTCCGCAACCGTGACGCCCACCCCGACGCCTGCCCCGGCCACACCGACACCGACCGCCGCGCCCACGACCTATACCGTGACGCTGCAGGGCGGCACCGGCTACACCATCGCCGCGACCGGCGGCTCCAAGAGCCCCGTGAACGCCGGCGGCAGCTTCTCCTTCACCGTGACGCCCAGCAGCGGCTACACCCGCGGCAACGGCTTTGCCGTGAAGGCCAACGGCACAACGCTCACGAGCAACAACGGCGTTTACACCATCAGCAACATCAACGCCAACCAGACCGTCAGCGTTTCCGGCATCGTGAAGAGCCAGAATGGCGGCGGCACGCTGCCCGCCGCGCCCGCCATCACCACCACGACGCTCGCCGCGGCCACGATGGGCAAGGAATACCGCCAGCAGATCACCGCCACCGGCGGCACGCCGATCACCTGGTCCTACAGCGGCACGCTGCCCGACGGCATGACGCTTGCGGCCAATACCGGCATTCTCTCCGGCACGCCCACGCAGGAGGGCTCCTTCCGCTTTGCCGTGAAAGCGACGAACTCCACCGGCTTCTCCACGCGGCAGATGACGCTTGTCGTTGCCGGCAGCGAGTACTCCGTCACCAAGGGCGCGAACAGCGAATGGACGCAGGGCGGAGACAAGGGCATCGATTTCTCCGGCAGCGGTAAGGGCACGTTCACCGTGAAGGTGGACGGCGCTGCGGTCGCCGCCGGGAAGTACACCGCCTCCTCCGACGGCTCCACCGTTACGCTCAAGCCGGAATACCTGGATACGCTTGCCGCGGGCTCGCACACTGTGACGCTCGTTTACAACGACGGAAGCGCAAAGGCCAAGTTCACCATCAAGGCGAAGGATAAAACCGTCGCCCCGACCGTTTCCTCCCAGCCCACGGACGCCGATGTCGCGCCGGACGGCTCCGCCACCTTCACCGTGACGGCCAGCGGCACCACGCCGCTCCTCTGCCAGTGGCAGGTGGATAAAAACGACGGCAGCGGCTGGACGGACATCTCCGGCGCGGTGAACGCGAGCTACACCGTGGAGAAGGTTACCGCCGAGCAGAACGGCTGGAAGTACCGCTGCGTGATCAAAAACGCCGCGGGCTCCGTCGAAAGCAACGCCGCAACGCTGACCATCAAGGAAGCCATCGGCGATGTGAAGAAGAACGATGACCAGAAGGGCACCAATTCCGGCGGTCTCGGCCGCATCCTGCTCATCACGGGCATCGTTGTCGCCGTGCTGGCGCTCGCCGCTGGACTGTATTTCTACTTCCGCCGCCGCAACACCACGCGGTATATGGACTAAGTTCTTCCGATAATACGGCAAACCCCGGTGCGATCTCCGATCGCACCGGGGTTCTTTGTTGTTTTGGGGGCTGAAAACCCTTCAGTCACGGCGCTTTGCGCCGCGACAGCTCCCCTACCAGGGGCGCCAGGTTGGTTATCCGAAACCTCACTTGCCGCCCCTGCCAGGGGCAGACTCTCCCCGGCGGGGAGAGATGTCGCCGAAGGCGACAGAGAGGGGGGCGGGGGCGGCAAAAACGAAGTCTTTGACGGAGGGGTTTTGCCGTCATTCCGCCAGCAGCCGCGGCATGAGCATGCAGGCTTCCTTTGTGAATACGCCCGTTCCCTCCGCTTCCGCTTCGGTGAAGCGATAGGCATTCCCGGCGCTTGCATCGCTGCGGTAGAGCGCGTACGGCACCGGCGTCGGCGTATGGGTGAGCTTGGCGAGCGGTGTCGGGTGGTCGGGCATGCAGAGGGCGGAGAACGCTTCCCCGCTTTCGCGAAGATAATCGAGCACCGGGAGGATGATCTTCTCGTCGATCTGCTCGATCGACCAGATCTTCTCCTTCGCCTCGCCGTGGTGGCCGCACTCGTCCGGCGCTTCCACATGGATGTACAGAAAATCAAAGCCATTTCGCAGCGCCTCGACCGCTGCGCGGCCCTTGGCGGCAAAGTCCGTATGGTAGTTGCCGGTGATGCCCGCCACAGGGATGACCTCCAGCCCGGCGCACACGCCGATGCCCTGCACAAGATCGACCGCGGAGATAACGCCGCCGCGCGCGATGCCGAACTTTGCCCGGAACGGCGTGAGCGCCGGGCGGCGTCCCTCGCCCCAGAACCAGACGCTGTTTGCCGGGTGAAGCCCGGCTTCGATGCGTTTTTGATTCACCGGGTGATCGCGGAGGATTTCGCGCGAGCGCTCCATCAGCGAGAGCAGGAGCGCGCTGTTCTCCCCTTCTGGGAGATGGCCGGCGACGGGCTTTCCCGTAATATCGTGCGGCGGCGTGAGCACCGCACCCGAGGCGGCGGAGCGCAGCACGAGACAATGGCGGTAACGAAAGCCCGCGTGCAGCTCACAGCCCGTCTCGGCATAGAGCGGCGCGATGGCGGCAATGAGCTCGTGCGCCTCCTCGTTGGAGATATCGTCGGCGCTGTAGTCTACCATGACGGCGTCCTCGATTTTGTCCGCATCCGAGAGCGTCACGAGATTGCAGCGGTATGTCACGTCCTCCGGCGCAAGGGAGATGCCCATGCTGGCCGCCTCGAGCGGCGAGCGGCCGGAGTAATAGATTTTCGGATCGTAGCCGAAAACGGAG
Organism: uncultured Oscillospiraceae bacterium; assembly: GCA_934511165.1. GTDB lineage: Bacteria > Bacillota > Clostridia > Oscillospirales > Oscillospiraceae > Apopatocola. The sequence goes on from CAKSWA010000017.1 coordinate 22,892, forward strand.
AGATTCGCCGTATCGCTGCCCGCGGGCATGCCGTGCGGCACGGTGCGCGTGAGGCCGAACTCTCCCTGCGACGCCAAAAAGTCCATGCCCGGATGCCGGGCGAGTTCGAGCGGCGTATGGCCGCCGAGCGGTGCGAACGGCTCGTCGGCCATGCCGTCGCCAAGAAATACCACGTGCTTCATATCATTTCACCAGCCAGTTTTTCACAGATTCGCGCATTTCGTCTTTTCCCACCACGGTTTTAAACCGCTCCTCCCGCGTGCGCAGCGCGTCGAGCGGCGCAGGGATGGGCGTTTTGGAAAACGCGGAGAGCGCATCGAGCGCATCAAAGCCGTTTTCCGGCACCGCCTCGCCGAGCGAGGAGAGCATCGCCGCGGCGAACTTGAAGGGCGACGCCGTAGAGAGCGCAACCATCGGGCACACTTCCCCGCTCTCGTGCCGGTACTGCTCCGCAGCGGAGAGTCCGGCGGCGGTGTGCGGGTCGGCAAGATAGCCCTTTTCCGCCCACGTGCTGCGGATGACGCGCGCCGTTTCCTCCTCAGAGGCGCGATAGGCCGCAAAGCCCTCGTCCGCGAGAAGGGCACGAAGCTCCTCGCCGACGGCGTACTTTCCCTCGCCGCGCAGAGCGCTCATCCACTCGCTCACCTGCCCGCCGTCGCGCGTGGCAAGATAGAGAAGCCGTTCGAGATTGGAGGAGACGAGAATGTCCATCGAGGGCGACATGGTGCGCAGGAACGACCGGTTTTTATCGTATACGCCGGTGCGCAGGAAGTCCGTCAGCACATCGTTGCTGTTCGAGGCGCACAGAAGCTTCCCGACCGGGAGCCCGGCGCACTTGGCAAAGTACCCGGCGAGGATGTCGCCGAAGTTGCCGGTCGGCACGGAAAAGTCCACGCGCTCGCCCGGCGTGATACTGCCCGCACGGCAGAGCTGGGCGTAGGCGGCGAAGTAATACGCGATCTGCGGCGCGAGCCGTCCCCAGTTGATGGAGTTCGCGCTCGAGAGCACAACGCCCGCGCGGTCGAGTTCGGCGGCAAGCGCGGCATCGGCAAAAATGTCCTTCACGCCGGTCTGCGCATCGTCAAAATTGCCGCGCACGGCGAGCACGAGGACGTTCTCGCCGCCCTGCGTTGCCATCTGGGCGCGCTGGATGTCCGAAACGCCGCCGTCGGGATAAAATACGACGATCTTCGTACCCGGCACATCCGCAAAGCCTTCGAGCGCGGCCTTGCCGGTGTCGCCGCTCGTGGCGACGAGAATGGCGACCGTGTGGTCGTCCGCGCACTTTTTCACGCTTGCGGCAAGAAGGTACGGCAAGATTTGCAGCGCAACGTCCTTAAAGGCGCACGTAGGCCCATGGAACAGCTCCATCGTCCAGAGCTTATCGCCGAGCGCGTGCAGCGGCACAACGGCGGCGTCATCAAAGCTTGCATACGCCTTCTTCGTATATTCGAGCAGCTCTTCGCGCGAAAAGCCGGGCAGGAACCGCTCGAGCACCGCGGCGGAAAGCTCCGCATACGGCAGCGCAAGGAGCGCTTCCAGCTCCTCCGGCGAAAAGGCCGGGAGAGCGTCCGGCACATACAGTCCGCCGTCCGGTGCAAGTCCGCGGCGGATGGCCTCCGCCGCCGTGACCGACGGCGATTTTCCTCTGGTACTGATAAATTCCACAGGCAAGTCCCCCTGTTGCGCACATTTGTTCTTCTGTCGTTATACTATACGCCATATTGCCGCGAAAAGCAACCGCAAAAAACGAAAAGAAATTCGTGTTTTCTATGGAACATTTCGGCAGTTCTGTGGTATACTGTGCGTTACTACGCTCTCAGGAGGTTTGTCCCTTTGCTTTTGGAAGTTTTGCGCGAGACCGTGATCGACAGTCTGAAGCTGCTGCCGTTTCTTTTCGCGGCGTATCTCGCGATCGAATTTATTGAGGATCGCGCCGAGGAAAAGACCGTGGCGCTTGTCCACCGCGCGGGGCGCTGGGGGCCGGTGCTCGGCGCAGCGCTCGGCGTAATTCCGCAGTGCGGCTTTTCTGCCGCAACCGCCAATCTGTATGCCGGCGGCATCATCACGCGCGGAACGCTGCTCGCGGTGTTTCTCTCCACCTCGGACGAGATGCTGCCGATTCTTCTTTCGAGCAGCGCCCCGGCCGCACTCATTTTGAAGCTCCTCGGCTACAAGGCGCTCGCCGGTATCATTCTCGGCGTAACGGTAGATACCGTGGCATCAAAGCTCGGCTACGAGCGGCGAAAGTCCATCCACGAGATGTGCGAGCAGGAGCATTGCCACTGCGAGGACGGCATTTTCAAATCCGCGCTGCGCCATACGCTCAAAATTTTCGCGTTTCTCTTCGTTGTGACGTTTGCCTTGAATCTCCTGGTGGAGGCCGTCGGGCCGGAAAAGCTCGGCGCGTTTGTGTTGAACCGCCCCGTCATTGGGGAACTGCTCGGCGGCATCATCGGCTTCATCCCGAACTGTGCGGCCAGCGTTGTGCTCACGACGCTCTATCTCGAAGGCGCGATGTCCGGCGGCGCGATGCTCTCGGGGCTTCTTGTCGGCTCGGGCGTGGGGCTTCTCGTGCTGCTGCGCATGAACCGCGACTGGCGGGATGATCTCGTGACCGCAGGGCTTCTCTACGCCGGGGGCGTCATCTTCGGTCTGCTCGCGGACGTGCTGCACGTTGTCTGATGTTTCCATATACGGCAAAGCGCCGGAAGGGTTTTTATCCCTCCGGCGCTGTACTTTTTCTTCTTATTTTTTGACCGCGGTATTGATCGAATCGCGGAACACAACGAAGCGGTTGAAGAGGAACTCCGTGACGGCGTTCACGAGCATCGTCGGCACGAGAATGGCAAACTCGTTCCAGCCGTGCTGCGCAAGCGCCTCGCCCCACCAGATGGAAAGCGGCGTGAACACGAGATAGTATCCGAGCACCTTTGCCATGGCGATGGGGACGTTGTTCGCACTGCGGAACGTATATTTCCGGTTTGCAGTGAAGTTGAAGATCACCGAGAGCGCCAGCGCCACAAAGTACGAGGGGCCGTATTTAAGCTCCGTGACCGCCGCGCCGGGGAACAGCTGCAAAAAGACCGGCAAGCGGTCAAAACGCGCCACGGTGTTGAGCAGTGTGAAGCTCACAAACTGGATGATGCCCGCCCCCGCGGTACACATCAGGTATTTGAGCGCCATGAGCAGGTTATCGCGCCTGGAAAGCGTCGGTTTTTCGTTTTTCGGCGTTTCGGGCATAAATACCGCCTCCCTTCTTTCCTCATGTTTATACCAGAGGTTCCTGCGGCACGCAAGAGGGAATTCCCCCGCAGAGCTATGCCGCCGGTACGTTCACTCAATCGTTCCGCCGCCGAGAACCGTATCGCCGTCGTAGAATACCGCCGCCTGTCCCGGCGTTACGGCGCGCTGCGGCGCATCAAACACGACGCGGGCGCGTCCGTTCTCCGCCGGGTACACCGTTGCCGCCTGCTCCCGTGCGCGGTAGCGGATCTTCACCGCGCAGCGCACCGGCTCTTCCGGCGTCTCGCCGGAGATCCAGTTCACGTCCGATACCGCCGCCTCGCCCCGGTACAGGTCTTTCTCTTCGCCGAGGACGACCTCGTTTCGCTCCGGGTCGATCCGGCAGACGTACAGCCGCTCGCCGTGGGGGATGCCGAGTCCCCGGCGCTGGCCGACGGTATAGTGAATGATCCCCCTATGCTCGCCGAGAACACGCCCGTCCGTTGAGACGAACGCGCCGGGAACGCTCTTCTCTCCCGTCAGGCGCTCGATGGCAGCGGCATAATCGCCGTCCGGGGCAAAGCAGATGTCCTGGCTGTCCTTTTTGCGCGCGTTCACAAAGCCCTGCTTTTCGGCGATGGCGCGCGTCTCGCTTTTGCGCATCGCGCCCAGCGGGAAGAGCGTGTGCGCAAGCTCGCGCTGCGTCATGGCATAGAGCACGTAGCTCTGATCCTTCGTTTCGTCGAGCGCCTTTTGAAGAATGTATCTCTCCCCCGCCCGGGCGATGCGCGCATAGTGGCCGGTGACGATCTTTTCGCAGCCGAGCTCTTCGGAACGGCGGAAAAGCGCATCAAACTTCATGCGCCGGTTGCACTCAATGCAGGGGTTCGGCGTGCGGGCACGGCGGTAAGCCTCGCAGAACGGCAGCATCACCTGCTCGCGAAAGCCCTCGGAGAAGTTGAAAACGCAGTAGCGCATTCCCAGCCGGTAGGCAACGGCGCGGGCATCCTCCACATCGTCGAGCGAGCAGCAGGTATGCCTTTCGGAGATCCCGGCGTCGGTGTTCGTATAGAGTTTCATCGTGCAGCCGATGCACTCGTACCCCGCGCGCTGCGCGAGATATGCCGCAACGGATGAATCGACGCCGCCGCTCATGGCAATGAGAGCCTTCATGCATTGTGCTCCGAAGCGTCCTCGATGAGGACGCGCATCGTCCCGCCGCAGACCATACCCTCGTCCGCGGCTACGTCGTTCGTCATGTCGATTTCAATAACGCAGCTCTCGCCCGTGCCGATGATCTTCCGCGCGCGCTGCATCGCCGCAGCCTCGCTGCATCCGCCGCCGATGGTGCCGTAGCCCGTGCCGAGCTTGTTGACCGCCATGAGCGAGCCGGATTTGACCGGCGTGGAGCCCGTGGACGTGAGCACGAGCAGCAGTGCCTTTGGCTCCTCGCTTTCCGCGAGATACCGGATGGCGGCGAGATCGGAGTTTGTCTGTTCGAGCAGCGTGCCGGGATAGTCCGCCTCCGGCAGGGCGCGGCGATGCTCCACAAGCTGCGCGCAGATGGAAACGGCAATCTCCGCAGGGGTCACCGCACCGATGGCAAGGCCGATGGGCGCGTGGATGGCGGCAAGCTTTTCCGCATCGTATCCCTCGTCCTTCAGAAGCTTCATCAGCCCCGCCACACGGCGGCGCGAGCCGATCATGCCAAGATACGACGGCATCGCGCCGGAGAGAATCTGCCGCAGGCAGTCGGCGTCCCAGCGATGGCCGCGCGTGATGACGCAGACATAGTCGGTTTCGCGGAGGTTGAGCGCCGCAATCGCCGCGGCGAAGGCATTGCACACGGTATGCGCCGCCTCCGGGAAGCGCGACGCGGCGGCAAAGTCCGGCCGGTCGTCCACGACGGTCACATCAAAATCCAGCATGGCCGCCATACAGCAGAGCGGCTGCGCGATGTGTCCGCCGCCAAGCAGGATGAGCCGCTCGCGCGGCCGGAACAATCTGGTATACTCCACGCCGTCCACCGTCCGGTGCAGCACGGCGCTGCGCCCGGTTTCCAGGCTTTCCAGAATCGGACGAAATTCTTCCTGTATCATAATCGCACCTTCTTTTTTTGTTTTGCCTACTATATCACTATGTTTTATTTTTTTCAAGAAAAAATGAAACCATTTCCTATGCCGCGCCGTCCTATAGGCAGACACCGATGCGCACGGTGCAATCAAAAGCAAAAGGAGTTTATCCCACACCATGAAAAAGATTCTTTCTCTTGTGCTTGTTCTCGCGCTTGTGCTCGCGCTTGCCGCGTGCGGCGCAGCGGCGACGCTCCCGACCGACGAGGACAACATACAGCAGATCCCGAACCCGTGGCTGGACGTTGTCACGATGGATGAGGCCGAGGCCCTTCTCGGCTACGGCATGACCGTGCCGGAGACCGTCGCCGGGCTTTCGCAGTCCGCCATCCGTGCTCTGAACGACAGCGATAAGATTCTCGAAGTCCAGTACGGCGGCGAGAGCGGCGACCGTGCCAGTCTCCGCAAAGGAACCGGCTCGGAGGATATCAGCGGCGATTATTCCGATTACGCCAAAACCGAGACCGTGACACTCGGCGATATCACCGTGACGGAAAAGGGCGACGGCGAGAATGTGTTCTCCGCCGTTTGGACGGAGGGCGATTATTCCTATGCCTTCTTCTCCACCATCGGCGTGAGTGCCGGAGCGCTTTCTGAGCTGATCGCCGGGATCGAATAAAAACCGCAATAACACAGCGAACCGCCACAGCGCCGGAGAAACATTTCTCCGGCGCTGTTCTGTTGACACGGCATGCCCGCACGAATTATAATCGGATAAAGATGTAAAATGTATGACCCGGAGGGATCGATTCGGTGAACATTTCTGCGTGGAAAGAACGGCTTACCGCCGGAGCGTACGGCGCACAGCTCGCAGCGCTCTACGACGCGGCGGACGCGGCGCAGGCGCGCTATGCGCGGCTTTGCGAGGAATATCTCCGTAACTTCGGCGACGCGCCGGACGCACTTTTGCTCAGCGCGCCGGGACGCACGGAGCTTGCCGGAAACCACACCGACCACCAGCTCGGCATCGTGCTCTGCGCCGCAGTCACGCGGGACATTGCCGCCGCTGCCGCGCCCACGGAGAATAACACCGTGGAAATTGTCTCCGAGGGGTTTGGACGCGTGCGCGTATCGCTCGGCGAGAGAGCGCCGCGCGAGGAGGAAACCGGCACAACCGCCGCGCTCATCCGCGGCGTTGCCGCGGGGTTTGCCGCGCAGGGGCTTTGCATCGGAGGCTTTCGCGCCTGCGTCCATTCGCTCGTCCCCGCCGGAGGCGGGCTCTCGTCCTCGGCGGCGTTTGAAATTCTCACCGGCGCGATCTTTTCTGCGCTTTATAACGGCGGACGCGTGGACGCGCTCACACTCGCCCGTATCGGGCAGAGCGCCGAGCGCGGCTATTTCGGCAAGCCGAGCGGACTGATGGATCAGGCCGCGAGCGCGTTCGGCGGCATCACGAAGATCGACTTTGCCGACGCTGATCGCCCGGACGTAGAACGCATTGCGTTTGATTTCCGCACGCACGGGTACGTCCTCTGCGCCGTGAACACGCATTCGCGCCACGATGATCTCACGCCGGACTATGCCGCCATCCCCCGTGATATGACCGCCGTTGCCAAGGCGTTCGGAAAGGATGTTCTGCGGCAGGTGGATCCCGCGGCATTTGCCGCGCCCGGAGTGCATGAGCGCCTTGCGCGGAACATATCCCCCGTCGCCGTGGATCGCGCCGAGCACTTTTTTGCCGAGGATGAGCGTGTTATTCGCATGGCCGCGGCACTGCAAGCGGGCGACATACCGGAGTATATCCGAAACATGAACGCTTCGGGTGCCTCGTCGCGCACGCTGCTGCGCAACGTTGTCCCCGCGCTGCACCCGGAGCGTACCGAGATGGCCACGGCACTCGACCGCGCTGCGGCGCTGCTCGAAGGCAGGGGCGCATGGCGCATCCATGGCGGCGGGTTTGCCGGGTGCATCCAATGCCTTGTACCGGCGGCAGACTATGAAGCCTTCCGCGCCGCGATGGATAGCTGCTACGGCGAGGGCGCGTGCTTTGAGCTGCGCACGAGAGACTGCGGCGCGCACGTTCTCTCCGAAGAGGAATAACCATGTACAACGATCTTTTCACCATCGGCGGCCTCACGGTGCACGGCTACGGGCTCTGCATCGGTCTTGGCATCGCCGCGGCGCTGCTGCTCATCTGGCGGCGCGCCGAGGAGTGGAAGTTTGACGTGCAATCCGTCAACACCCTGATTTTGCTCATTCTCGCTGCCGGCTTTGCCGGAGCGAAGCTCTTTTTCGTGTTTGCGCATTGGAGCGAATTTTGCGCCGATCCGCTCGGCGCGCTCGGCTCGGAAGGCTTTGTCGTCTACGGCGGCATTGTGTGCGGTCTCGGCGCTGCGTATCTCTACTGCCGGAAGCGCTCTCTCCCCTTTCTGCGCTGGGTGGACTGCTTTATTCCCTGCGTGGCGCTCGCACAGGGCTTCGGGCGCATCGGGTGCTTTCTCGCCGGGTGCTGCTTTGGAAAGCCGACGGAGAGCTTCTTCGGCGTTACATTCCCGGCGGGCAGTATGGCTCCGGCGGGGATCCCGCTCTGGCCGGTGCAGCTTTTCTCCGCAGCGGGCGATTTCCTGCTCGCCGGGGCGCTGCTTCTCCTCGAAAAGAAGCGCCGCGGCGACGGGCTGCTCACAGGAACGTATCTTCTTTCCTACAGCGTCGGGCGGTTTCTGATCGAGTTTCTGCGCGCCGATCCGCGCGGCGCAGTCGGAACGCTTTCTACCTCGCAGTTCATCGCGCTTTTCACCGCCGCCGGGGCGGCGGCCATTCTCATCTTGCGAAAGAGAGGGACACAGCATGGATAACACCGCCAGCGCCGGGCGCAAAAGCACAAAGCTCGGCGGCAGAGTATGGGGCTGCCTTCTGATTTTCGGCTTTGTCGGCCAGATCGCCTGGATGGTGGAGAACGTCTATTTCTCCACATACATCCAGAAAAACATCACCGCCGCCGGCTGGGCGACGAGCGCCACCGTCTCCGCGAGCGCCATTGCCGCAGCGCTCGCTACGTTCTTCAGCGCCGCGTGGTCCGACCGCGTAGGACGCCGCCGCTCGTTCGTCTGCTGGGGCTACATCCTCTGGGGCGCGACGACCGCCGCATTTGCGCTCTTCGGCAACGGGCAGGTCGCGCTGCCGGTGGGGCTTGCGGTTACGGTGTTCGTCATCATGGACTGCATCATGTCCGCCATCGGCTCGGCCGCGAACGACGCGGCGTTTTCCGCCTGGGTCACAGACGTGACGGACGTGACGAACCGCGGCACGGTCGACATCGTTTTGAGCATCATGCCGATCCTCGCGCTTGTCGTGATTTTCGCAGGGTTTGATTCCATGACCGTGAACGGCAATTGGACGGGGTTTTATCTTGTGCTCGGCGCAGTTACGTCCGTGGCAGGTCTTTTGGGACTCTGGCTTTTCCAGGACAGTCCGAATCTCCGCCCGACGAAGGGCGAGAGCTATCTGCGCGAGGTTGTATTCGCATTCCGGCCGGAGAACATCCGCGCGAACAAAATGATCTATGTCTGCTTCTTCGGCATGATGTTTTCGGGTCTCGCCATGCAGATGTGGCAGCCGTACATGATCTCGCTCGTGGAGGTCACGCTCGGGATCGAAAACTACATTGTTCCTATCGCCATCGTCGTGCTCGCCTCGGCGGTGCTGTCCGTCGCCGCCGGAAAGATCATGGACCGGTTCGGCAAGGAGAAGTTCTATTATCCCGTCGCGCTCATGCAGGTGCTCGGCGGTATTATCGCCTATCTCATCAAATTTGCCGGCCACGCCATGCCGCTTCTCTGCATCGGTGGGACGCTTATCATGGCGGGCAATCTCATGATGGCCGGACTCTTCACGGCCTCGGCGCGCGATTATACGCCCGAGGGCCGCGCCGGTGCGGTGCAGAGCGTCAAAATGGTCATCTACATCGTGCTGCCCATGGTGCTCGCGAGCATTCTCGATCCCATCATCATCCATGCCGTTGCCCTTGAGCCGACGGCGGAGATTCTTGCCAAATACCCGAGCTACGCGGGGAGCTATCTCTATCCCTACGAGCTCTTCCTCGGCGCGGCGATCGCCGCAATATTCATTTTCCTGCCCGCCTCCGCCGTGCGGCGGGATGCCAAACGCCTGCGCGCGCAGAAACTTCAGGAGATCAACAAATGACGATGCTGACAAAATGGGGCGCGGCGCTTGACCGCGAGCACCCCTTACCGGAATATCCCCGTCCGCAGCTGCGGCGGGAAAGCTTTCTCAATCTCAACGGCGTCTGGGACTATGCAATCACGGCGTCCGGCGAGGAGCCGGAGGTATGGGACGGCGAGATTGTCGTGCCGTTTTCGCCGGAAGCGCCGCTCTCCGGCGCTGCGCGCGGCCCGGCGAAGGACGAACACCTCCACTACCGCCGGAGCTTCACGCTGCCGGAGGGTTTTCAAAAATCGCGCGTGCTGCTGCACTTCGGCGCGGTGGATCAGATTGCGGAGGTATTTGTAAACGGTGTTTCCGCCGTGAAGCACTCCGGCGGCTACTGGCCGTTTTCCGCGGACATCACGAATCTGCTGCGCGAGGGAGAAAACGTCCTTCGCGTAACGGTGCGCGACAACGCCGACGATCCCACGTTTGCTTACGGCAAGCAGCGCTATAAGCGCGGCGGCATGTGGTACACCGCGCAGAGCGGCATCTGGCAAACGGTATGGCTGGAGAGCGTGCCGGAGATCTATGTAAAGAGCCTTCGCATCACGCCGGAGTATGACGCCGCGCGCGTTCGCATTGAGCTGGAAACCGCAGGCGGGAGCACCGCCATCACGTGCGATGTACGCAGCGCAGACGGCTCCTTCGTCGCCGGGAGCTGGGCGAAGGACGGCGTATGCGTCGTCCCCCTGCCGGGCTTCCGCGCCTGGACGCCGGGCGATCCCTATCTCTACACGCTGGACATTACCTGCGGCGAGGATCATGTGGAGAGCTATTTTGCCATGCGCAAGTTCTCCTATATGGAGCTGGGCGGCCACAGGGTGTTCGGCTTGAACGATGTCCCGCTCTTTCACAACGGCCTGCTCGACCAGGGGTACTACCCCGACGGGCTTCTCACGCCGCCCTCGGACGAGGCGATGGTGAACGACATTGAAACCATGAAGCGCTGCGGCTTCAACATGCTGCGCAAGCATATAAAAATCGAGCCGCTGCGCTGGTACTATCATTGCGACCGGCTCGGCATGATCGTATGGCAGGACATGGTCTCCGGCGGCCAGCCGTACAGCTTTCTCCACGTTTCCGCACTGCCGACGCTCGGCAAGGTCGATCTCCCGGACAAAGACGCAAAGCCCTATGGCCGGAGCGGCATGCTCTCCCGCGCGCGCTTCCGCCGCGAGATGGCGGACACGGTGCGGCTTCTCTATAACTGCCCGTGCATTGCGCTCTGGACGGTGTTCAACGAGGGCTGGGGACAGTTTGACGCGCTGGACATGGCGATGGAGCTCAAAAAGCTTGACGCCACGCGCTTTATTGACCACGCAAGCGGCTGGCAGGATCAGGGCTACGGGGAAATGAAGAGCCGCCATATCTACTTCCGCCCCGTGAAGCTCAAGAATGACGGGCGCGCGCTCGCGCTCACGGAGTACGGCGGGTACATTCTCGCCGTGGACGGCCACCGCTGGACGGACAAGGTGTTCGGCTACCGCATCTGCCGCGACGGTGCCTCGCTCGCGCGGGACTACGAAAAGCTCATGCGCGAACAGGTGCTGCCGCACATCCGCCGCGAGGGTCTGACCGCGGCGGTATATACGCAGATCACGGACGTGGAGGAAGAGCTCAACGGCCTTATGACCTACGACCGCGAGGTGCTCAAAATTCCGGAGGAAACGCTCCGGGAGATTAACGGCACGATGAAATTCGATCCGTAAAAAAAATACCGGAGAGGCGATGTGGAAATGCGAAACAAAGAAGGACAAAGCTCCATCGGCGGCGCGGCGCCGGCGGCAGAAAAGAAAAGCGTTTATATGCGCTTTGCCGGCTGGGCAGACAGCTCGATCTGGCGGGTGCTGGGTGTTTCTTTTGTTCTCTCCGCACTCGTTCTGCTGATTTTTTCCGTGTACAACACGCCGCTCAACAATTATTACGGCTATGATTCCGCGTTTTTTCAGCTGATCGGCAAAGGAATCGCCAACGGAAAGATCCCGTACATTGATCTGTACGACCAGAAGGGGCCCATGGTCTTTTATATCAACGCGCTCGGATATCTGCTGACCGGTTCCCGGCTCGGCGTATTCCTTTTGCAGATTCTCTTTATGACTGCCTCCCTCTGCGTCGTTTACCGCCTCGCGCGGCTCTGGCTGAACAGTTCTGTCTCCTTCGGGATCCTTTTCGCGTACCTGTTCCTTTACATCGGTACCGTGCAGGAGGGAAACATGACGGAAGAATGGTCGCAGATTTTTCTTCTTCTGCCGCTGTATCTCTCGCTCCGTTTTCTCAAAAGCGGCGCTGCCGTGTCGGAGCACCCTAAGCGGTACAGCTTTCTCTACGGCGTCTGCTTCGGCGCGCTGCTGATGTTCCGTGTCACGAACGCCGCATCCGTCGGCGGGTTGATCCTCGCGTTCATTATCCTGTTCTGCCGGGAACAGAAGGCCAGGCAGCTCTTGGTGCACGCTTTACTCGTTCTGCTAGGCGCAGCGGTCGTCATTGCTCCGTTCTGCCTGTACTTTGTACGCGTGAACGCCTTTGATGAATTTATCCATGCGAGCATCACGCACAACTTCTCCTACGCCACCGGCGGCGTCTCTGCGCGGGGACTGCGTGGCTGGGTCTCGATCCTCGGAAGCGTCTTTTTTGCCGTTCCCTTCTGCGCCGCGTATCGTCCGCTGACCGAAAGCGGTACACTTGACACACGCACATACATCCTGCTCGCCGGCTATACGCTCGTCGGTGCGGTTTCCATGTTCTTCGGGTATACATACCGCCATTATTTTCTCAATCTTGTCCCGGCGGTCACCGCTGTTCTGCTCATCGGCATCGCCTGGGGAATCCGCACCGCGCCGGAACACCGTGGCAAAGCTCGCCGCGCCATTGCCGCAGCACTCCTTGTGTGTCTGCTTCCTTTTGTCCCGCAGGCCGCCCGCCAATGCGGCAAGGTCGTCCTCTATACCGGCCTTCACCAGCTGGACAGGGACGTGCAGCGCGGCGAAGCTCTTTCTGCCGCAATAACCTCCGACCGCGACAGCGTGTGGGGCTACAATGTGGAAGCGCAGGCATATCTCTATGCCGATCTTCTCCCCTGCTTCCGGTTTTTCGCCCTGCAGGAATGGATGGAGGCCTCCGATGCGCGGATCGCGCCCGAGATCGGCGACCGGTTGGCAAACGATCCGCCCGTCTGGGTATTTCTCGGCCGTGAAGAGGAGGGAATGATCGAAAAGCTTCTGTCTCTCGGATATGAGGAAGTCGAGTGTTCCTCGTATTGCCTGCTTCACAAAGCGCCATAAAAAGCCGAAAAAACTGCATGGGTTTAGCTGCGCCCTCATAAGAAACCATAGTCCCTTCGCCGAGCCTTTTCCGCCGGAACCGCGTTCCTTTTCCTTGCAATGCACAAAGCATTGCTGCGAAAAAGCGCCTTCTTCCAACGAAAAATTCTTCGCCGAATGGCTGTAAACAGTTTTCCCCCGCAGACAACGTTGTCTGCGGGGGAAAATCTATGTTTTCTTATTCGGGCTCCGCTTTTCCCATGCAGTTTTTCGTTCCTTCAGGTTTTCTTTTCGCCCTCGCGGAAGAGGTATACGCGGGTCTCGTAAGGCTGCGTGACGAAGCCGTTGTTTTCGATATAATCCGTATGGCTCTTCAGGATGAGCTGTCCCTTCCGCAGGTCGTACCCGCGGGGCGCCTTGAACTTCACGGGATTCACCGAGTACGAGCAGATGACGAGAAGCTTTTCGCGCTTCGAGCGGCGCTCGTACACAAAGAGCTTGTTGCTCAGCGGATAGTACTGGCGGAATGTGCCGTAGCGCACAACGGGCAGTTCATGCCGCCAGCGGAGCGCCTCGCGGTAGAAGTTCAGCAGGGAGTCCGGATCGTCCTCCTGCGCGGCAACGTTGATCTGCAGATAATTCTCGTTGACCGTATACCACGGCGTGCCGGTCGTGAATCCGGCGTTCGGTGCGTCGCTCCACTGCACGGGCGTGCGCGCGCTGTCGCGCGAGCCCCAGTAGATGCGCTGCATGCGCTTCTTCTCGGATTTGTGCGTGGCAAAGTGGTGGTACTGGTTGATGGTCTGCACGTCCTCGTAGCCGTCGATCGTCTCGGGATAGATGTTTGTCATACCGATCTCCTGTCCCTGATAGACGATGGGCGTGCCCTCCTGGAAGAGATACGACGCCGCGAGCGCTTTGCCGCTCTCGGTGTTGTATTTTTCGCTGCCGTAACGGCTGATGACGCGGGGATGGTCGTGGTTTTCAATGTACAGCAGATTCCAGCCCTTGCCGCGCAGCGCCTTCTGCCAGTGAGCCCAGATGGCCTTGAGCTTCAAGAGGCAGAACGGATGATGGGAATAGTCCTGCAGGAAGCAGTCGCCCTCCATGCATTGGAAGGGGATCATCATGTCGAGCTCCGGGTGCTTGCCGCCGATGAAGTCGAGTGCGCGCTTCGTTGTGATGAGCGGCGCTTCGCCGATGGTCACGCAGTCATAGTCGTCGAGCACGGTGCGGAACTCGTTGAGATATTCGTGCAGGTGCGGGCCGTTGTTGTACTGGAAAATGCCGCGCGCCATGGGCATATAGAACGGCGCGTCCGGTAGCCCCTTGGGCTTGGAGATATACGTGATGACATCCTCGCGGAAGCCGTCCACGCCCATATCCAGCCAGAAGCGGAGAATTTTCTTCACCTCGGCGCGCACGCGGGGATTATCCATGTTGAGATCGGGCTGCTTGATGGCGAAGATGTGGAGATAGTAGGCCTTGCGCACCTCGTCATACTGCCACGCCTTGCCCTCGAACATGCTGTCCCAGTTGTTGGGAAGCGTGCCGTCCTTTTTCGCCTTGCGCCAGATATAGTAATCCTTATATGGCTCCTCGCCGCGGCGGCTCGCCTGGAACCACGGGTGCTCGTCGCTCGTGTGGTTCACGACGAGATCCATGATCACCTTGATGCCGCGCTCGTGCGCGCCGTCGAGCACCTTTTTGAACGCCGCCATGCCGCCGTACTCGGCAGAGATGTCCATATAGTCCGCCACGTCGTAGCCGAAGTCGGCGTTCGGCGAGGGGTAAAGCGGCGAAAACCAGATGGCATCCACGTGCAGGCTCTGGAGATAGTCCAGCTTTTCGTACACGCCCATCAGATCGCCCACGCCGTCGCCGTCGGCGTCCTTGAAGCTGCGCGGCCAGATCTGGTAGATGACCGCATCCTTATACCAGAAAGTTTTCTCCATATCTTTGTCCTTTCCGCCGCTCAGCGCAGCTTTTCCTCACAGAAAATGTACATATTCCCGATCGGTACGATCTCCCCGTCCGGCAGCTCGACCGTGCCGGAGAGTGTTCCGAAATATTGCCGCACCTCGGAGCGCAGCAGCATGGCGCGCCGCCGGACGCGGTATTCGTGCCGCGCCTCGAATTCCAGATGCAGCCGCCGGGTACTGTCGGAAATATACCACGGCCGCAGCGGATCGGACGCGCTGCGCTTCATGTATACGCGCCCCAGTTTGCAGAGCGTTCCGTCATAAAAGAGCGCGTTTTCCGCCTCGTTCTCCGCACCGTCAGACAGGGCGAGCGAGACAACATGCCCATCGGCGCATGTGCTGCCGAAAAGCCGGAGATACGCATCGCCGCGCGGCATCATGGCGCGCACGCTCTCCGAAAAGAGGAACGTTTTTGCGTCGAGCGGCAGATCGCGGTTGTGCATCCGGAGATACCCGGAAAGGCCGGGGAAGCACCGGAAGCCCCGGTAATAGAATTGCTTCCCGGAGAGCGCCTCCGCGGTATAAATGCCGTCGCCGTCGTTCGCGCAGGAGAGATCGCCCTCAAACCGCTCCGAGCGGAACTGCACGCGGCGCACGCCGTCGTAGTGCGTGAGCAGAAGATAGAGATCGTCATTTTCAAACTTGACGGTATGCTCCTCGCCGCAGGAAAAGTCCAGATCGAACGCATCGCCCGGAAACGCCTGCACGCCGCCGGAGGCGTACCGCTCATCCGTCTCCAGATCGGTGAGCCGCACCTCGGCGATGCCGCCGGAGCGCGTATGGCCGTAGCTGATCTCCAAAGCGAAGGAAGCGCCGGCGACAAAGTAGCGCTCCCATTCCGAAAGGCCGCCGCCGGCATTTTCCTTGTTGTAAATGAAATCGTCCTGTGCCGACCAGCCGGGACGGGAGAGTTTTCCCTTTTCGTCCAGCAGCTCCGCCGGTACGCGGTATTCTTCCATGTCAGACCTCCATGATATGCAGCGCGGCAATCTCCGGGTTTTGGATGCGCCGCATGACGGCGTAGGCGTGGGGTTCGAGAAAATCCCAGCTGCCGTCCGTCAGCCCCTGCGCGCGCAGCTCCTCGATCACCGCGGCGCTCACGCGCTCGATCTCCGTTTCGTCCGGCTCGCGCAGCAGCGCTTCGAGCGCGGGGACGAGCTCCGAGAGCTTCGGCAGCTCTTTCGCTGCGCGAAACGCCCATTTATAAAACGGCATGTGCCGTCCGTTCAGCAAAAACAGCATGGCGAGCGTGTGGTTTACAAACTCACAGCACGCGAGACGCGCCGCGCTCTCTTCCCCATGGCGGCGGCAGCGCGAGACGTTGTACTGCCCGGACTGCGCCATGAGCGCGGCGTGCCCGGCGATCTTCTTTATCCGCACATCCTCCGGCATGCCGGTACGCAGCGTTTCGCGGATGCCCGTCATATCGCCGGAACCGTCATAAAATATCTCCCCGGCGCAGGCGGCGGCCAGGGCGTAGGACGGGATCGCCATCCACTCGTACCACGCCTCCGGCGTATGGAAAAGCCCTGTCTGCTCCAAAAGGAATTGCGTAGTCGTCCTGACGCCGTAGCGTCCGTCGCCCTGTCGGCTGCGGTGCTCGGTTTTCACGCCCAGAAACTCCCGCGGCAGGCGGTCGTAGAGCGTGGAGAGCAGAAACCCGTGCGTTTCGGCATCCTCCGGCGCAAGGAACAGCATGCACCCGGCAGCGTAGCCATGGTCGTGGGACAGCTCATCGTCGTACCCGAGGCAGTCCGATCCGCCGCCGCAGAGCCCCGCGGCAAGCCGCGGCAGCAGCACAGGGCAGGTCTCTTCAATCGTCGGGAGCACGGCGTTTTCCCAGAAAGCGCAGGAGAGCTCAAGTCCCTTCATAGATGATATCCGCCCTTTCCCGGAGATCGTGCGATGCGTCCGCGCGCCCCAGTGCTTCGAGCGCCGGGGCGATTTTCCGTGCCGTGTGCGCGTAGTAGTATTCCCAGACGGCGTCCGGGCTGTCCATGCGCTCCATCGCCTTATCGAGACACGCGGCAATGCGCGCGTCGGTATCGTTTTGCGCGGCATAGTGCTGCGCAAGATTTACATACGTCACCGCGAGATCGAGATCTCCGGGACGCTGTTTCTGGTTTTCCAGCGCGCGGAGCATGTACCGCTCCGCCTCGTCCGGGCAGTGCAGCGCATCGAGCGCCGCGGCCATGTTGTTGTAAAGCGCCGCGAGACGCGGGTGGTTTGCCTCAAGCGCGGCAGTGTACAGTCCCTCCGCCTCCCGGAAGAGCGGCAGAGCGCGCGCCGCTTCGCCGAAGGCGGCGAGCGCCGTGGCGGCGTTGATCAAAATTGTCCCGCGCGCAGCCGCGCCGGGGCGCACCGCATCCAGCAGCGCCATGCACCGGTCATAGACCGGATAAAACTTCTCCGCGTCGCCGCGCTGGCGGTAAAAGCCGATCAGCTCGCTGCAAAGGGAAAGCGCCGTGCGCTTGTCGCCGGTTTCCTCCGCTTCGGTGAGCGCGGCGAGGAAGACGCTCTCCGCGCCGTCCCAGTCACCGCGGCCCATGCAGTCGTCCGCACGCGCGGCTATGTTGTCCATCGTTTCTTTCATACGGTGATTATACCTTGAATTCCCGGCGGTTGCAAGGTATAATGAATGCGTTGATTATTTCACGAAAAGAGGTTTCCACCTATGAAAAAGACCGTTATGCGCTCCTACGCCAAGCTCATCGTGCGCGTAGGTGCGAACGTCCAGAAGGGGCAGGAGGTTCGCGTTTTCGCGTCTCTTGACCAGCCGGAGTTTATCAAGATGCTCGCGGAAGAGTGCTACAGGGCCGGCGCGAGCCGCGTCAGCGTCGACTGGAATTATCCCGAGCTCACCAAGCTCGCCGCGCGCTACATGAAGCTGCGCGACCTTTCCGAGACCCGCGAGTGGGAAAAGGCGCGGATGCAGGATATGGTTGACCATCTGCCGGTGCGCATTTTCATCGAGTCTGAAGATCCCGACGGGCTGCGCGGCATCAACCCGAAGTACTTCAAGGCGTTTGCCGAGAAGGTCAAGGTCTCCAAGCCCTACCGCGACGCCATCGACAATAAGCACCAGTGGTGCATCGCCGCCGTGCCGGGCGAGGCGTGGGCGAAGAAGGTCCACCCCGAGCTCAGCAAGCGCGCCGCCGTCGAGCAGCTCTGGAAAGACATTCTCTACACCGCCCGTGCCGACGGCGAGGATCCCATCGCCGATTGGGAAGAGCACAACCGCGATCTCAAGGCGCGCAGCAAGTATCTGAACGATCTGCATCTGCGGGAGCTGCGCTACCATTCCGCGAACGGCACGGATTTCAAGGTTGGCCTTATTCCGACCGCCGAGTTCCACGCCGGACGCGACACGACGATGCAGGGTGTCATCTATGACCCCAACATGCCGACCGAGGAGGTTTTCACCTCTCCCGACCGCCGCACCGCCGAGGGCATTGTGTACGCCACGAAGCCGCTCTCCTATCAGGGTCAGCTCATCGAGAACTTCTCCGTCCGTTTTGAAAAGGGCCGCGCCGTGGAAGTCAAGGCCGAAAAGGGTCAGGCCGTTCTCGAACAGATCATCAGCATGGACGAGGGTTGCCACTATCTCGGCGAGTGCGCGCTCGTGCCGAAGGAGTCTCCGATTCACCAGTCCGGTCTGCTGTTCTACAACACGCTCTTTGATGAGAACGCCGCATGCCATCTCGCGCTCGGCTTCGGCTTTGACGAGTGCGTGAAGGGCTTTGAGAACATGACCAAGGAAGAGCTCTACGAGATCGGCGTGAACGACGCCGGCAACCACACCGACTTCATGATCGGCAGCGACGATCTCTCCATCGACGGCGTGGACGAGCACGGCAACGTGCATCCCATCTTCCGCAACGGCACCTGGGCGTTCTAAAATGTCTCCCTCTTTGAGGGAGGTGGCTCGGCGTTAGCCAAGACGGAAGGAGTTCACTCCCTCAGTCAGCTGACGCTGACAGCTCCCTCTGAGAGGGAGCCAATACGTCCATCCAAAAGCCGGCAGATGATCTGCCGGTTTTTGCAATTTCTAAAACGATATGGTATTATACAACACAAGTCAGAAAAGAATAGCGGCTGTCTCAAGCCCGTGAAGGGTATCGGTATGGAGCCGCTGGGAGGTTCTTGTATGGTACAGTTTCAGAAAAACGCCGCGCTCGGCGGCATTCCGTTTGGCGTGCTGGAAGTCATCTATCCCGAAAAGGTGCTCTGGCGGATGGAGGACTTCCGCTCCATGGTCGAAGAGCATCTCCGCGCGCTGCGGGAAAAACACGCCGACTATGACCGCAAGGCGCTTTTTGGCGAAAACGTCTATTTCCGGTTTTTTAAGAAGTTCAAAAAGACGTACCCGGTCATGATGCAGTTCGAGTCCTTCCTTCTGAAAGGCCGCCCTTTTCCCATGGAAAATGGCGTAACTGCCATTCCGTTTCTCGCAGAACTCGAAACGCAGATTCTCTCCGGCACGCACGACGTGGACTATGTCCGCGGCACGGTTCGTCTGTTCGCCGGAACGGAAAAAGCGCCGTTTCCCGGCATGCGAGGTGAGGAAGTGCACACCTACCCCGGCGATTTCTGCGCCCGGGACGACGAGGGGATCATTTTCAGCATGATCGCCGGGGCGGACGCGCGCACCTGCGTCAAGGAGACGAGCCGCCATGTATTCTACCCCGTGTTTGGCGTAGCCGGGCAGCCGGAGGCGGAGATCGCCGCCATGCTCGACCGGCTGGAGGAATATGTCCGCGTTCTCGCTCCGGAGGCGGACATTTCGCGGCAGCTGCTGTGAAGATTACGGAAGTTGTGCGGTGCTGGAGGATTCCTATCTCCGGCTGCGCTATGAGGTGATACACCAATGATACGTTCCATCGGAACAAGAATGATCGTCACCGATCGCTGCGTCCTGCGGCGCATCCGTGCGGAGGATGCCGCGGTCATGTATGAGAGTTGGGCAAAGTATGAGGCAGTCTGCCGGTATTTCCCGTTTGACCCTGCCGCGGATGAGCAGAGCTACCGCGACCGTGTGCTTCACTGGGTGGAGAGCTACGATTCCGGGCTCTATTTTCAGTGGGTTATTGAGCAAAAGGCAGATCACGCTCTAATCGGGATAATCAATCTCGGGCGCGTGGACGAGGCGAACGCCCTCGCGGAAACAAATTATATGCTCGCCCCGGTCTGCTGGGGGCAGGGCATCATGACGGAAGTGCTGTGCGCCGTGCTGCAATATGCCTTTGACGAGGTTGGCCTCAACCGCGTGCAAGCCGAGGTGTTTGACGGCAATGCCGCGTCCGCGCGGGTACTGGAAAAATGCGGCATGCGCTTTGAAGGCGTCGCACGGCAGCGGTATTATAAGCACGGGCATTTCATTGATACTGCGCAGTACGCCATTCTGCGTACTGACAGAGATGTTCATTGATGCCGGTTTTTACGTCAAAAAAGGCCCTATCTGACGAGAGGCTGTCGAGCGAAGCGAGATTGGGGGAGAGAAAAACTTCATACCTCGGCGCAGAATGTCTCTCCCTCCGTCTTTTGCCTTCGGCAAAATCCACCTCCCTCGTCAGAGGGAGGCTGACAGGTTATCATATGAAGTGCAACACCCCCGGAGAAAAGGGGCGGTAGTGCGAAAAAAAGAAAGACAACACGACACACCTTGTGTAAAAT
>CAKSWA010000018.1 GCA_934511165.1 uncultured Oscillospiraceae bacterium
TGTCGTGTTGTCTTTCTTTTTTTCGCACTACCGCCCCTTTTCTCGGGGGTGTTGCACTTCACATGATAACCTGTCAGGCTCCCTCCGATGAGGGGGCCTTTTTCTGTTTATGCATAAAATTAACAAAAAGTAACGTTATGTAACCCATAATGTGAATATTGGGAGGCCGGACAAGCACTATTCGCTGTGGAAAACTCTGTGGGAAATGTTCAAAACTCTTTTATTTCCTATTATTTCCCGGCGCGGGACAAAAATGAATATTCACAGTCTATTCATAATAGGATGGGAGGAGAAGGGAGGCGCGTCCATGCGCAGGTTCATTTGCGCGGCTCTGGCCGCTCTTTACCTCACGATACCGGCACTCGCCGTGGAACCGCTGCCGGAGGAAAGCTTTTCGCTTTCCTGCACGGCGGCGGTGCTGATGGAGCGGCAGACCGGCACGGTACTCTATGAGAAGGAATCGCACCGGCATCTCTCCCCGGCAAGCGTGACGAAGGTGATGACGCTGCTGCTCGTGGCGGAGGCGGTAGAGAGCGGCGCGATCTCGCCGGACGATCCCATAACGGCGAGCCGCCGCGCAGCTTCGATGGGCGGCAGCCAGATCTGGCTTGAGGAGGGCGAGGTGATGACCGTGGCGGAGATGACCAAGTGCGTGGCGGTCGTCTCGGCGAACGACTGCGCCGTGGCGCTCGCGGAGGCGCTTTGCGGCTCGGAGGAGGCATTCGTCGCGCGCATGAACCGCCGTGCGGAGGAGCTGGGGCTCACCGACACGCATTTCACGAACTGCACCGGCCTCTTCGAGGACGCGGAGCACTACACCTGCGCCTACGACATTGCGGTCATGTCGCGCGAACTATTAAAGCATGAGTTCGTCCGGCAGTACACGACGCTCTGGCAGGATACGATCCGCTCGGGTGCCTTTGGCCTTACCAACACGAATAAGCTCGTGCGGCATTATACTGGCTGCACGGGGCTCAAAACGGGCTTTACGTCCACGGCGATGTACTGTCTGGCCGCCTCCGCCGAGCGCGGCGGCGTGGAGTACATCGCGGTGATCCTCCACGGTGAAACGAGCCAGCTTCGCTTTGACGCGGCGCGCACGCTCCTGGACTACGCCTTTGCCAACTACGCGCTCGTCATGCCGGAGACCGGCGCGCCCGACGTGCCAGTGTCGCTTGGCAAGGTGGAATCCGTGCGCGCGGTGTGTGAGAGCGCCGGGACGGTGCTCATCGAAAAGGCGCGGCAGAAGGAGCTCTCCGCCGTATACGAGCTGCCGGAAAAGGTTGACGCGCCCGTCGCCGCCGGGCAGATCCTCGGAACGCTCCGGTACGTTGCCGGCGGCGAGACGGTCGCGAGCGTTCCGATCTGCGCGGCGGAGAGCGTGGAGCGCGTCGGTGTCGGCGAGCTCTGGGTGCTGCTCGCCGCGGCGCTCTGCGGCCGGACAAATACGCAATAGTTCATCTTGCAAGTGAGCGCCGGAGAGTGTACAATGTCGCCAAAGAAAGAAATTAACCGCAGGGAGGTATACCAATGATTCATGTTGATCTCACCGGCGCTGCGCCGTTTTTCGGCGAAACTACACCGGATTATGCCGCCGCAGAGGCGGCGCACCGCACGCTCAGCGAAAAGACGGGCGCGGGTTCGGATTTTCTCGGCTGGACGGAGCTGCCGCACCGCATCCGTGAAACGGAGCTTGCACGCATTCTCGCCGCAGGGAAAACGATCCGCGAAAAGGGCGACGCGCTCGTCGTTATCGGCATCGGCGGTTCGTATCTCGGCGCGAGAGCGGCCTATGAGCTGATTGGCCGGCGCGAGGGCGGCGCGGAGCTGCTTTTTGCCGGAAACGGCCTTTCCGCCGCGACGCTCTGCGACACGATCGAAAAGCTCGGAGAGCGTGATTTCTGCGTGAACGTCGTTTCGAAATCCGGTACGACGCTCGAGCCGGCGCTCGGCTTCCGCGTGTTCCGCGATCTGCTCATCAAAAAATACGGCGAGGAAGAGGCCAACCGCCGCATTTTCGCCACGACCGACGCGCGCCGCGGCGCTCTCAAGAGCGAGGCGGACGCCGCCGGGTGGGAAAGCTTTGTTGTGCCGGACGATGTCGGCGGACGCTACAGCGTTCTCTCCGCTGTCGGTCTGCTGCCGCTCTGCGCCGCGGGGATCGACATTGAAAAGATCCTCACCGTCGCCGAGGAGACGTTCGCTTCTCTCGACGAGCGCAGCGAGAATAACCCCTGCTGGCAGTACGCCGCTGCACGCCAGGCGCTCTATAAGAGCGGCAAGGCCGTGGAGATTCTCGCGTGCTACGAGCCGCGCTTCCGCATGATGGCGGAGTGGTGGAAGCAGCTGTACGGCGAATCCGAGGGCAAGAACGGTCTCGGCATTTTCCCGGCGAGCGTGGAGTATAATGCCGACCTGCACTCCATGGGCCAGTACATTCAGGAGGGCCCGCGCCATCTGATGGAGACTGTCGTGAGCTTTGCCTCTCTCCCCGGCGGGTACACCGTTCCCGCCGACGCGCACGACGGCGACGGACTGAATTATCTCGCCGGACACGACTTCAACGAGATCGCCGCCATTGCCCGCGCGGCGGTGAAGGCTGCGCACATCGAAGGCGGCGTTCCCAATCTCGCCATCGAGGTTTCAGACATGGCGGAGACCGGCTTTGCCGAGCTTGTCTGCTTCTTTGAACTTGCCTGCGGCATTTCCGGCTACATGGAGGGCGTGAATCCGTTCGATCAGCCGGGCGTGGAGGCCTACAAAAAGCTCATGTTCCGCGGTCTTGCCGCGCTGAAATGAAGAACATTCGGTGAACAATCGAAAAGCGCCTTGCAACGGGCGGCGGAAGATGGTAGAATACTCAAAAAGAAGCATTCGCATCTTTCTTTAAAATTACAAATGAGGTGATTTCCTATGGTTAAACTCATCATGGGTCTGTCCGGCTCCGGCAAGACCAAGACCCTGATCTCTCTCGTCAGCGAAGCCATTGAAAAGGAACAGGGCAATGTTGTCTGCATCGAAAAGAGCCGGCATCTGACCTATGATATTCCCTATCAGGCGCGGCTGATCCGCACCGACGATTACGGCGTCCGCGGCAACACGATGCTGCTCGGCTTCCTGTGCGGCCTGCACGCCGGAAACTATGACATCACCCATTTCTTCATCGACGATCTCAACAAGATCCTCGACGACCGCTCCAATGAGGCGCTGGAGAAGTTCCTCGACACGCTTGCCGAGTTCGGCGCGCGCGAGAACATCAACTTCACCATCACCATCACCGCCGATCCCTCCGGCGCGGGCGACGGTCTGAAGAAATATTTCTGATATGCGGCTCGACAAGTGGCTGAAGGTCTCGCGGCTCATCAAGCGCCGCACCGTGGCGCAGGAGGCGTGCGACGGCGGGCATGTGTCCGTCGGCGGGCGCGTCGCCAAGCCCTCCACCGATGTGAAGGTGGGCGACGTGATCGAGATCCGCTTCGGCGCAAAAACGCTGCGGGCGGAAGTCCTCTCCGTGCAGGAAACGGTCAAAAAAGACGATGCCGCCGCGATGTACCGCGAACTGTGATAGAAAAACGCATTCTCCGTTTCTTCGGAGAGTGCGTTTTTCCGTCTCCATCCGCCATAGCCAGAAATACGCTGGCAATTGGTGCCGGGCTGTGGTATGATAAGCATCGGTTAAATCACACAGTCAGGACGGTGCTGCCATATGATTCGGAACATTCCCGGAAAGCCTATGCATATTGCTGACGATGTGTATATTGCAGAAAACGCCACGCTGGTGGGCGAGATCGACATTGCGCCGGAGGCAAGCATCTGGTATGGCGCTGTGCTTCGCGGCGATGTCGGCGCCATCCGGATCGGCCGCCGCTGCGCCATCGAGGACAATGTCACGATCCACGAGGCAGCGGTTTTGGGGGACGACACCGTTGTAGGCCACAACGCTGTGGTTCACGGCTGCACGGTGGGAAAGGGCTGTCTGATCGGCATGAACGCCACCGTCATGACCGGAGCCGTGATCGGCGACGGGTGCCTGATCGCCGCCGGCTGTCTGATATCGGAAGGAAAAATTATTCCGCCGGGCAGTCTTGTAATAGGTGTGCCCGGCCGGGTCGCAGGGCCGCTGACGCCGAAGCAGGCGCAGTGTATCGCGGCGGCATCGGAAAACTATCAGAAATTGGCTCAGATGCAGCTTCCGCAGCCCTTAAAACCCTGAATATAAGAACCGGGGCTGTATCGCATGATTTTCTGCGTCATGCGGTACAGCCCCGGTTTTTTCGTTCGTTATTTTTCGTCCTTCTCGGGCGGCTCCGCCACGCGGAGCATGTGGAAGCCCTCGCCGTGGACTTCGTTGGATTCAAGGATGATGGTAAACGACGCCGGGTCGAGCAGCTTCACCTCGCGGGTGATGGCAAACATTTCCTTGCCGGAGCAGGCGCACAGCACCACATCGCGGTGATCCTTCCGGAAGCCGCCGCGCGCGTCGATGATCGTTGTGCCGCGGCCGCAGAGGTCGTCGATCCGCTCCGTGACGGCTTCGCCGTGGTTGGTGACGATGAGTGCGAGCTTTCCGGCGTTCGCGCCGTACATGATCTTGTCGGCAATGACGGCGAAAATGAGGTCGATCATCATGCCGTAGACGATGCCGTCAAAATCGCGGAAAATGATGCCGCCGAGCACCACAACGATGCCGTCCGTGAGCATGATGAACCGGCCAAGCGGCAGGTGCGGGTGCTTGGCCTTGAGCGCCATTGTGATGAAGTCCGCGCCGCCGGTGGAGGAGTTGCGCATATAGATGAGCGCGTAGCCCAGCCCGCCGAGCACGCCCGCGCAGATGGCGGCGACGAGCCGCTCGCCGGTGTACTGCGGCAGCATCGGGGCTATGTAATCCACGAAAAGCGAGGAGAGGATCATGCACCGGACGCTGCAAAGGAAAAACCGGCGGCCAAGCATCCGGCAGCAGATGATCGCCACCGGGATGTTGAGCACGATCGTCATCACGCCGATGGGCAGACCAAAGAGGCGGTACAAAATCAGCGCGAGACCGGAAAAGCCGGTCATCGGGAACTTTGCGGGCAAGGCGAAGTTATAGATGGCAACGCCGGTCAATATACTCCCGACGATCTCCACCAGCGTATCGAACATCCACGTTTTCCCGAACAGCTTACCCACGACGGCCATCTCCCTTTCTTTTCCTTTTATCAAAAAAGAGCGGACGCGAATTATGAGACCGATTCGCATCCGCTCTTCTTTTATTTTATCACGCGAAGATTTATCTTGTCAATTCCGCCAAAAGCGCCGCGCGTATTTTTTACAATTCGACGAGCTCATATTCCCGGCTGCCGACGCCGAGAGCGGCGGCGCACTCGATCGTGTGGATGCCGTGGAGCGACTCCACGCGCTCGATGAAATGCTTTTGGCCGGGGTCGTCCGTCGCGGCATAGATGAGATCGATGCACGCCTGATCGACCGCGACCGGGTCGAGCGAGGCGAGAATGCCGATGTCCTTCATGCAGGGGTCCTCCGCCACGGCGCAGCAGTCGCAGTCCACGGAGAGGTTTTTCATCACGTTCACGAACGCCATGCTGCCGTGGAAATAATCCACAACGGCGCTTGCCGCGTCCGCCATGCCCGCAAGGAACACGTCCTGCGCCGGAAGGCTGTCCCCGAACCGGTTCTGGTCGGTCGTCGTGCCGCCGGAGTGGATCCACACCTTGCCCGCAGTGGAGGCACAGCCGATGGAGAGCTGCTTGAGCGCTCCGCCGTAGCCGCCCATCGGGTGGCCCTTGAAGTGGGAGAGGACGAGCATGGAGTCGTAGTTTTCGATGTCCTTGCCGACGATGTCCTTTTTCAGCACGCTGCCGTTCGGAATGGGAAGCTCCAGATCGGGGCCTTCGGCATCAAGAATGTCCACGTCGAACACCTCCGACCAACCGTGCTTGCGCAGGAGACGGCGGTGCTGCTCGGTGTAATTGCGGGAGCCTGCATACGCCGTGTTGCACTCGACGACGGTGCCGTTCACTGCTTCTACAACGCTCTTCCAGAATTCGGGGTGCAGGAAGTTCTGGTTGCCCTCCTCGCCGGAGTGCACCTTGACCGCGACCTTGCCCGGAAGCTCCTTGCCAAGCGCGCGGTACAGCTCAAGAACCTTTTCCGGCGTGATCTCCCGGGAGAAATATACGGTGGGTTTCATAACGTGTCTTCCTTATTTCAACGTTTATTTTTTTGCTTTGCAATGGATTCCTTCACAGACTGCACAAGCTCGCCGATCACCGGCAGCGGTGCCCTTTTGCCCTGAAGAACGTTCACGATGCCCTTGATCGTGCCGATCGTGCAGATGATGCCTCCAACGGTGCCGACCCAGCCCCACTTTGCGCCAAGCAAGCTCGTGAGCGTGCCGAAGATGAGAAGCCCAAGTCCCTGCTCCGTGTGGTATTTCATGAATGGGTCGTCCCTCTGCGTGATGGCCGGGATCAGCCAGAAGGGGCCGAGATACGAAAATACGGAGAGCTTCTGCCGGTCAACCGATTCGGCGGCCTTCTGCCGCATCGCATTATCGGAGGCGGAGTACGATTTCTCCTGCCGGTATTCACCGCTGTTCGCCTTTGTCTGGCCGGTGCGCTGCGAGGCGTACTGTGCCTGAGACGCTCCGGCCGTGCGCTGGGAGGTATACTGTCCCTGCGCCGGGCCGCCGGTGTGCGTCTGCTGCCACGGGTCCTGCTGCCAGCGCTTTTGCTGCTCGGCATAGCGGTGCTCGGCTTCTTCCTTCGCCTTTCGCTCCGCTTCCTCCCGAACTTTGCGCGCGGCTTCCTCCCGCTCGCGCCGCTCGGCCTCTGCCGCAGCCTCCCGTTCCCGACGCACCTCCTCCGCTGCACGGCGGCGTTCTTCCTCGGCGGCGCGTTCCGCCGCCTCCTTCGCCTTTTTCGCCTCGGCCTCCGGGTCGTAGCCGCAGGCGGGACACGCCGTTTCCCCGATCGGGATGTACGCGCCGCATTTATCGCAAAAACTCAACGGGAATCCCCCTTTAAGCCCATAAAATCTTTTATATAGTATAACGCGATTCCCGTCCGATTGCAAGGGCGCAGCACGTCAGGAGTGTCTCTTTTTGCGCGTATGAAAAGGCGGGGCATATCGGCCCCGCCCTGCAAGCAAATTCAGGTCACGCCCCATATCGTCATCATACGTCACGCCATCCACCACATAGGTATAAAACAGCACCGGGATATAGCGGCTCTCCAGATAGCTATAGGGCAGATCCACCGTGGAACAGCAGCTCAGAATAAATTTATCAGACATTGTGATTCTCCTTTTTCCGCAAGGATGATATCACAGATTTTACCGCAACGTCAATAATACAGTTCACTAAGAAATGTAATGTTTCATATTAGAAAGCGGCGCTTTTGCGGCTCAATTTTCGCGGCTTTTCGTGAACAGACGGTAAAGATGCAGCACCGCCGCGTACAGCACACCCGCGACCGGCCAGACGATCCATGTGTTCTTCCAGTCCTCGGTCGTGAAGTTCCAGCCGAGATACACAGCCACAGCGAGCGTCCAGTAGGCAGCGGAAAGTGCCTTCTCCTTTTGGTTGCGCTTTTTCTCCGCCGGAGCGTAATCGCCGGACTGCAAAATTTTCTGCATGCCCGCCCAACGAACGCCCGTCACAACGAAGATCGCCGCGCCGACCCCGGCAAGGAACAGCATTCCGCACACCGCGAGGATCATCGCAAGATCGCTCCCCTCCGCCATGCCGATGAAGATCGGCACCGGAGAGAGGATGCAGAGCATCGTGCCGACCATGTTGCAGCGAGCGTGCGTGCTTTTATACTGCCGCTGCCGCTCGCTCACCATGCCCGTCACGCCGTACTCCGTGTCGAACGGCTCCTTATCAAGGAACGCATAGGGAGCGTTTTTAAAGCTGCAGGAGAGAAAAGCCGCGACCGCCGCTGCGATAAAGAGGAACAGCACAACAAGTCCCGCCGCCCCGGCCGCATTTTCCGATATGCCGTAGGACGGGATCTCTGCCATTGCACCGAGGATCAGCAGCGGGATGACCGAGAAAATGCAGAGAAACGTTGCCGCCGCCATGCGCACCGAAGCGGTTTTCCGCAGGGCCAGATACTCGTTGGCCTCCGCGAGCGTGAGCCGCCGGACGGCGGGCTCCTCGCCGGATGTGAATTCCTCGCTTTCTATTTCATCCTTGAGAAGATAGTCCGTCGTCACACCGAAGAGATCGCCGAGCATCAGGATTTTTTCGAGGTCGGGCACGGTCTGTGCGCTCTCCCACTTGGATACCGCCTGCCGCGATACGTTCATTTTCTCCGCCAGTTCTTCCTGCGACCAGCCGTTCTTTTTCCGCAGCCGGGCAATTTTGTCCGCCAGGATCATTATGTTTTCCTCCGTTTCGTGGCGTGGATGCCGCGCCGTGTCGTTGGAACAAATGTACCGGTTTTCCGGGTTGCAAACCACCAATCGGCGGCTGGAAATGTGTCAACCGCCGGTTGACAGGGGGATTTTCCGCTTTTTTCGCTTTTTATAGTACTTTTTCGGCGGAGAAAATGCAAGACACATCTCACCAAAGAGATGTGTCAATGGGGGCGCGATCCTCGCTGACGGGGTTTCCCTTTGCAGAAGGGAAACCCCTCCGTCAAAAACTTCGTTTTTTCCGCCTCCCCTGTTCGGGGAGGCAAGCAGGTTTGCGGATAACGATCTTGGCTCCCCTATTAGGGGAGCTGGCACGGCGCAAAGCGCCGTGACTGAGAGGTTATAACGACGCCCCTCCGTCACGGCAGTGCAAATGCTCTCACGCGCAGAAGCGGTGCTTGCCGATCTGCACGATCAGCGGGCGCGACCAGATCCACTGGCTCGTCGCCGTGACGGGATTGAAGTAATAGATCGCGCCGCCGGTCGGGTCGTAGCCGTTCATGGCGTCGCGCGCGGCGGCGTAGGCGCTCTGCGCGACCGGCTCGTCAAACTGCCCGTCATCGAGGCAGGAGAACGCCCCGCGCTGATAAATGACGCCGGAGAGTGTATTCGGGAACGACGGATGCGCGATGCGGTTCATCACGACCGCCCCCACGGCGACCTGCCCTTCGTAGCTCTCGCCGCGCGCCTCGGCGGAGATGAGCCGCGCAAGCAGCGCCACATCGCCGGACGTATTCTGCTCAATAAGCCCCGCGGACGAGATGCCGAGCGCCGCAAGCGTTTCGGTGCCCGCTTTGCCGTCGGCGGCGAGACCGTTTTTCTGCTGGAACAGCAGCACCGCCGCTTCCGTGCGGCTGCCGTAAATCCCGTCCACGTCGGCGCTGTAGTACCCCCAGTCCTTGAGCTTCTGCTGTATTTCGGAAACGACGCTGCCGGTAGAGCCGCGCTTATACGAAGCCGCGTTCGCGTTCTGGGCCAGCGTAATGACCGCGATATTCACCGCGAACAGCACCGCGATCGCGATGCAGGCGCGTTTTATTCCATATTTTGTCATAAAAACCCCTCCAAACCGTTTTTCATAGTTTGGAGGGGCACAATTTGTTTTATGATGTCAAATTTTAGTTTTTCTTTGTACGGACTTCCTCGTTCACACGCGCGATGAACGCATCAAGCTCCATAACGCCCTCGTCGCCGCCGCGGCTGCGGACGGCCACGGTGCCGCTCTCGGCTTCCTTGTCGCCGAGGATGAGCAGGTACGGGATCTTCTGGCTGCGGCCTTCGGCGATCTTCTTGCCGATCTTCTCGTTGCGCAGATCCTTTTCCACGCGCAGCCCGGCAGCGTCGAGCGCGGCGGCGACCTTTTCGGCGGCCTCGTTCGCGCGGTCGGTGATCGTGAGGACGCGAACCTGCACGGGCGCGAGCCACACCGGGAACGCACCGGCGTAGTGCTCGGTGATGATGCCGATGAAGCGCTCGATGGATCCGAGAACAACGCGGTGGATCATGACCGGGCGGTGCTTCTCGCCGTCCGCGCCGGTGTATTCGAGCTCAAAGCGCTCGGGGAGCTGCATATCGAGCTGGATCGTGCCGCACTGCCAGGTACGGCCCAGGCTGTCGGCCAGATGGAAGTCGAGCTTCGGGCCGTAGAACGCGCCGTCGCCCTCGTTGATGACATAGCTCTTGCCCATCTCGGTCACGGCGGCCTTGAGCGTTTCGGTGGCGAAATCCCAGTCCTTCACGTCACCCATGTGATCCTCGGGCATCGTGGAGACCTCGATCTCGTAGCGCAGGCCGAAGACGGAGTAGATCTCGTCGAACAGGCGGACAACATTCTTGATCTCGTCCTTCATCTGCTCCCAGGTCATGAAGATGTGCGCGTCGTCCTGCGTGAAGCAGCGGACGCGGAACAGGCCGTGCAGCGCGCCGGAGAGCTCGTGACGGTGGACAAGGCCCAGCTCGCCCACGCGCAGCGGCAGATCGCGGTAGGAGTGCGGCTCAGACTTGTATACGAGCATGCCGCCCGGGCAGTTCATCGGCTTGATGGCGTAATCTTCGCCGTCGATGACAGTGGTGTACATGTTCTGCTTGTAGTGCTCCCAATGGCCGGAGCGCTCCCACAGCGCGCGGTTGAGGATCATCGGCGTGGAGATCTCGACATAGCCGTAGCGCTTGTGCACCTGGCGCCAGTAGTCGATGAGCGTGTTGCGCAGCACCATACCCTTCGGCAGGAAGAACGGGAAGCCGGGGCCCTCGTCCATGAGCGTGAAGAGGCCGAGCTCCTTGCCGAGCTTACGGTGGTCGCGTTTCTTGGCTTCCTCGATGCGGGCGAGATATTCATCGAGCATGTCCTTGCTCGGGAAGCTCACAGCGTAGAAGCGCTGGAGCATTTTGCGCTTGGAATCGCCGCGCCAGTAAGCGCCCGTAACGCTCGTGATCTTGATGCCGTTGCCCTTGATGCGGCCAGTGGAATCGAGATGCGGGCCGGCACAGAGATCGGTGAACTCGCCCTGGCGGTAGAACGAAATGACGGCATCCTCCGGCAGGTCGTTGATGAGCTCGACCTTGTAGGGCTGCTCGGCTTTTTCCATGAGCGCGACGGCCTCGGCGCGGGGCAGCTCAAAGCGTTCGAGCTTCAGCTTTTCCTTGCAGATCTTGCGCATTTCCTTCTCGATGGCTTCAAAGTCGTCGGGAGAGAAGGTGTGCTCGCTGTCAATGTCGTAATAGAAGCCCTCTTCGATTGCGGGGCCGATGGCGAGCTTCGTGCCGGGGTACAACCGGCAGATCGCCTGCGCCATAACGTGCGAGCAGGTGTGATGGTACGTTTTGCGGTATTCGGGATTTTCCCAGCTGTAAGCGTTCTCTTCCATGATGTCTCCTCCGGAATATTATATTATTTCTCTTTGACAAAATAAAAAAGCACACCTGAGCCAAAAACGGCACAGGGGTGCTTTGAAAACACGGTTCCACCCTGTTATTTCACTTCATTGACCCATAACGCGGTCAAACGGGCGGGCATTTCCTCCCACCGGCTCCGGGACGGTCGGCTCCGAGCTCATCCGCAGGACGCTTTCACCAATGCGCGTCCCTCTCTGCGGGGATTCCTTCGGGCGTTTCCCTTCAACGCCTATGTCGGGACTATACACCCAAAAAATCCGGGTGTCAAGTCCCCTGCGCCGCATGCTGCAAAAGCGCTGCCAGCGCGAACAGCACGGGCTGATGTATAAGATAAATAAAAAGCGACCGGCGGCTCAGCCACGCGAAAGCGCGCGGCGCGCTGCGGTATTTTTTCTCCGGCGGCATTTCATCCAAACGTTCCGCGGCGGCTGCCGCGGCGAAAAAGAGCGCGCCCCACGGCAGCAGCGGATAGTAATCCGCCGAGGCAAACGCCGCCGTGCGCAGTCCGAGCGGGAAAAGGAACGGCGCCCCCACCCGCACGCGGATGGGCAGCGCGAACGTCAGAACGAAAACGAGAAGCGCCGCGCCGCAGGCATAGGTTCCCGGCAGAGCTTCCCAGCGTTTCCGTACCGCGGCATACAAAAGCATGCACGCGCCAAGCAGATGCAATATGCCCCAGTATACAGGCGCACCGAAAAGATACGTCGCCGCCGATACGAGAAGCGCCGCGCCGAACACGACGAGTCCCCGGCGCAGAGGGCGCTTCGAGAGACGCGCGCACACGCCGGAAATCGCAATAAAGCTTCCCACAATGGCATAGCGTAAAAGCTCCATGAGAGGCGTTCGCAGAAACGGCGGCGGTATGATATGCACCAGCGTGAGATCGTCGATAAAATGCCATGCAATCATGGCGAGCAGCGCCGCTGCCCGCCATGTATCGAGAAAACCTATGCGTTTTTCGCTCACTTGGAAACGTTGAAGCGGAAGAGCGTCACGTCGCCGTCGTGCATCACGTAGTCCTTGCCCTCAAGCCGGACAAGGCCCTTTTCCTTGGCCGCGGCCATGCTGCCGCAGGCTTTGAGATCGTCAAACGCCACGATCTCGGCGCGGATGAAGCCCTTTTCAAAGTCGGTGTGGATCTTGCCGGCGGCCTGCGGCGCTTTGGTGCCGCGGCGGATCGTCCAGGCGCGCACCTCGTCGCTGCCCGCCGTCAGGAAGGAGATGAGCCCCAGCAGCTCATAGGACGCCTGAATGAGGCGCTGCAGGCCGGACTCGGTCATACCGAGTTCTTCCATGAACACGGCGCGCTCTTCCTCGTCCAGCTCCGCGATCTCCTGCTCAAACCGGGCGCACACCGGCAGCACACGGCTGCCCTCGGCGTCCGCAAGCGCCTTGACCTGCTGATAATAAGCGTTGTTCTCCGCCCCGGCGGAGAAGCCGTCCTCGTCGAGGTTTGCCGCATAGATGATGGGCTTGTTGGTGAGAAGGTCGGACGCGGCGATGATCTCGCGCTCCTCCTCATTGGCTTCAAAGCTGCGGGCAGAGCGTCCGCCGTCCATCCACTCAATCAGGCGGTCGAGGACTTCCGCTTCCTTTTTGAATTTCTTGTCGCCGCTCTTGGCGTTTTTCTCCGCCTTGTCCTGACGGCGGCGGAGCATTTCGATGTCGGCAAGGATGAGTTCGAGATCGACGGTTTCAATATCGCTCACAGGATCGTGCGAGCACTCATGACGGATGATGTCGGCGTTATCAAAGCAGCGAACGACATGAACAATGGCGTCGGTATTGCGGATATCGCCGAGGAACTTGTTGCCGAGACCTTCGCCCTGCGACGCGCCCTTGACGAGACCCGCGATATCCACGAACTCGATCGTGGCAGGGGTATACTTTTTCGGCTGGTACATCTCCGCGAGATAGTCCAGCCGCGCGTCCGGCACGGTGACGACGCCGACGTTCGGCTCGATCGTGCAGAACGGATAGTTCGCCGACTCCGCCCCGGCGTTTGTCAGCGCATTGAAAAGCGTGCTCTTGCCCACATTGGGCAGACCCACGATACCTAATTTCATATATCTCTACATCTCCTTAAAAAGTCTTGATTTATCAATGATTTCCGCCATCCAGCGTTTTTGGGTTTACACCTTTTTACGCCATTTCCGCATGGGCCTTTCTTCCAAAGCACATGCCTGACTCTAAAACATTATAATTATAGCAGATATGCTCTTTGCCCTCAAGCCGTTTTTGCAAATAATCTTCTGCTATAAAAGAAACAGAGCAACTGTGTACGGCGAAAAACAAGCGGCGTATGGGCAACTGTCTTCTCGATATTTCCCCCGGAGTGCAGCAAAAGTCAAGGCCGCCGGCTGAGTCGGTGGTCTTGACTTTTAACAGAGAACCTTCGGCTGCGGATCAGACCGTGAAGATCAGATAAGCGATGTCGAACCCGATAAGCCCCAAAAAAACAACTTTTGCAAACACCGACAGAGTGAACGCAAGGATGCATCTGCGTCCATACGCACCGAGGCGGAGAAGCTTCTGCCAGTATTTTTTACGAAACAGCCACTTCCCCGCTTTTTCTCCGGGGTTTTGGATCCCGCATACTGTACTCAGCACGGTCTCTCCGTCCAGCCCGTACGCCGGCAGCAGATTGACACCGGCGGTGACAACGTTAAAGGCCCCAGCAGATACAAGCGTTGAGGGCACAGAGAAACATGCGGCGATCAGGAAGCACACGCCGGCCGTCAGCAGATTCATTTCGGCCCCCGAAAGCGAAAACTGGATCTTCTCCGATTTTGCTGCCTTGTCCATGTCGCCGTGCGCGACATATGCCCCGATAGGAATAACGCCCGCCAGAAGGAGCCCAACATGGTAGATCCTGCCGCCGTATGCCAGGCAGGAAACGGCGTGCCCGATTTCGTGCAGTGTCGCGGAGAGAAAAACGAGACTGTAATAGAGCCCTGTGCTGAATTTCCCGCCGTCCCCTGCAGGGCCGAGCGCAGCCAGAAGACACGCGCCCAGAATGGCCACCAGAAGCGAAACCGCCGGGAGCGCCGCATTCAGCGCCGCGCACAGCCGCCGGTCTCTTTGCTTATGCTTCTTCCGGCCAACGCAAAAGAGGATGAACTGGTTGAAAAATCCGTCGCCGCGGAGGAACCGCGAGGTTTGGATTACGCCGCAGCGTTTCAGGGTGCGAAGGAGCCTCCTGCCCCCGTCCGGCAGCGCCAGGGGCCGAGTGCCGTCGGCTTTGCGCAGCGCCGTCCAAAGGCTCCGGCTAATCTCAAATTGCTCGCCGGAGGGGTTTTCCATAAAGTAGTGCAGGGTTTCGGGCTCCTCATCAAAACGGAACGTCCCGAGAGAAACGCCATCTTTCAACACCGGATACATCCTCTTTTACCTCCTCCGTGTGGAATTACATATCGTTAAATGCGCCCGTCTGGCATAGCTCCGCCATTTCCTTGACCATGCGGCTGGCCATGCCGTGGAGCAGCCGGAATCCCGTTTCGCCGTCCGCTTTCCGGTAAACGATGAGCTTCATGTTCGTAAAGGGCGACATCCCCGTCCGCCGGCAGGTCTCTCGCTCTGTCTCAGACAGAGCGTTCAGGTCTCCCTCCGTCAGGAGACGGTAGTTTGCTTTGGGATCGTTCAGATCGATGATGAAGAGAACGCGGCGTCCCCCGTCGATTTCCGTGTTCTCCTGGAGCTGCGCTACGGTCCCCCCACAGCGCAGTGCGAGTTTCTGTACCAGATCGTTTTTCATTTTGATTACCTCTTCTTATCCTTATCATGCGCCCACAGGGCGTTGACCCGTGACAGCGCTGATTCCGTAGAAGATGTGGCCACCGACCACATCAACATGCTTTCCGGTATCGGTAACCTCGCCGAGATGGAAGTGATACCAGTAGTCCTTTCCGGAGGCGTCGATCTCGCTGAAGTAGCCGCCCGGATAAATCGAAGCAAGAGCCAAAGCCGTCTCATACTTCTCACACCAGACATCGTTGCCCGTGCGCACCCAGACATAGGCTTCCACAACAGACATGCACTTTTTGTCTATGCAGGTCAGCGTACCGCCCGCCCGGCTGACTTTGCGATAGCTGTCGATCGGGCAGGAATTGCCGTCCATGTCCGACGTTTCCACATTGACATCCTCATACACCTCCGCTACCTCACGGGCGGTGGGGATCGTTCCGGTCGCCGTCAGAACGCCGACGGTGATCAGCAGTCCGAGGGCGATCAGATCGCCGAAGGGCAGAGGGCCGTCCACAGTCACCAGCGCGCCGCCGGTTGCCCCAATCGCGCCCAGAGAACTGCTCGGAAGCGCCAAGGCGCCGCCCGCCGCAACAGCCACCGATGCCGCTTCGTTCTCCCCCAGAGCGGCTCCTTTTTCTACCGCGACCATGATCCGGCCGCAGTCGCAGAATTTATAGGTAACGCCTTCGTACTCAAACTTCTCATAACGGTGAGAATGATCCTCTACATTCTTCGAATAGATATAGCCGGTATAGCATTTGTTTCCCAAGTTATCGCGGTACGTCACTTCGTACCAGCGATGCAGATACTTGTTGAGCGTCGACCCGGTCTTTTCCAAAACCGCGCCGCTTTTGCAGGTGACGACCGTGGAGCAGTCCTTTCCGGGGCCGGTGCGGATCGGCGCGCCATCCGTCGTGACTTCCAGGAGATCAGCACCGCTGGAATACGGTGCTGCGGCGCACACCTCGCCGCCGTTGGCAGCGAGGGCACTGACGGGCAGACAGCCAAGGAGCAGAGTAAGCGCAAGAAGTGCAGAGATCAGCTTTTTCATAGGTATTCTTCCTTTCTGTTATGTTTTTTCTATATAAACGCCGTTCGCCCGGCGCCGCCCGAGTTATCGGGCGGCGAAACGGGAGAGCTGCGGGAAGCGCTCTTTCACGATCTCGCCAATCGTGGAAACATAGCGGAGATTCATGCCCCCGAAGAGCATCTCGTCGATCTCGCCGCGGCAAGCCGCGGGGAGATACACCGTGTGAATGCCCGCGGACTTTGCCGCCTGAATTTTCAGCTTCAGCCCGCCGACGGGCAGAACGCGCTCGCCATCGAACTCGCCGGTGAAGGCCGCGTCCGTCACCGGCACCCCGGTGACAGCACTGAGCAGCGCGACCGCAGCTGCAACGCCGGCCGAGGGGCCGTCCTTCTTTACGCCGGCCGGCGCAAAATGGATGTGAAATCCGCCCTCAAGCGAGTATCCGAGTTTCTCCACCCACGTCTCCGCCACGGCAACACTGTCGCGAATCGTCTCCTCCGGCAAGCCGGTGATGCGCCGCTTTCCACTTTCAAGCAGGGTGACGCGGATCGGCATGACCAGCCCCCGCGCCCCGGATAGCGTTGCAAGGCCGTTCACACACCCCGGCTCGCTGCCGGCGATGTACCGATACGGCGCGGGGCCGAGGATGTTCTCCACGTCCTCGCGGCGGATGCGCACTCCAGCCGGATCGCCGCTCTGCTTGAGAAGGCAGCGCTGCACCACCGATTTGAGCCCGTGTTTCACAGAGCGCACCCCCGCCTCCGTCTCATAACGGGAGAGCACCGCATCGAAGGCCTCCGGCTCAAACGCCACCGCGGCGCTGCGAGTGATCTCCGGGAGAAGATGCCGCTCCGCGATCTCGCGCTTTTCGAGCGCGGAATACCCGTTCATCTCAACAATCTCAAAGCGCGAGAGCAGCGCCGGGTCAACGCTGGAGATGTCGTTTGCGCTCGCACAGATGAGGGCATCGGAAATATCGATCCACGATTCGGTGAACATGTTGTACAGCTTCCCGGAATCGTCCAGCACGTCAAGCAGCGCAACGGCCACCTGGTGCGGGATTTTGTCGATCTCGTCAAAGTACAGGATCGCCGTCGTGCTTCCCCCGTCTACGAGTCCCTTGAAAAAGGTTCCGGCCGTTGCCACGGTGAAGCAGGGCGATAGCCCGCGGATGTCCTCCGGCTGGGTGATGCCGTTCATCTGGATCCGCACGTATTTCCGCCCCGTTGCGGCGCCGATGGCCTCGCAGAAAACGCTCTTGCCCACTCCCGGAGGGCCGAGAAAAAGCTTTCGCCCCGGCTTGATGCCGTGGACATCCGCCGCATAGAGATCGGCGGCGATGGCGTCCGTTACCTCAGCGCAGCCGTAGAGCCGCTCTTTTATGTAGGCGTAAAACGTCTCCCGGTCGAACGGCGTCGGCGGCTTGTGGAGCAGGCGCGTCAAATAATCCGCACGCAGATCGAGACTGCGGCGTTCCTGCTCCGAGAGATTTGAGCTGCCCATGCGCCGGGAGACAGCATCGAGGATGTCCTTCCGCTGAGCCGGAGGATAGCTTGCCTCGTTCCGATGGAAGCGTACAACAAAACTGTTTCCATTGGCAAAACGCTGCAGCTCTGCCTCTGCCGCCTCCGCCGTCAGCGGTAGCGCCTCCGGCGAGCGCAGAGCAAGCAGCGAGAGCGTGTCCACGAAGGAAACGGCATCCCTCGCGCCGAAATCGCCGCGATAGGAGAGCATCGTTTTTTCCGCCGCCTCGCTGAGCCAGTTGTCCGGCAGTTCATGCTCCGCCGCCTGCTCCGCGGCTTTCTTTCGGACGATGGTGTGCAGCACAGCGTCCTCCATCGGAAGCATCTCGGAGACTATGTCGCAGCGATTCAGAAGTTCCGGCGGAAGGTTGTCCGTGCGGTTGGCCGTCAGGACAAACACGGTGTTGGAGCAGTCAACGGGAATACCGTCAAGAAATGTGTCGCAGAGCCGGGGAGCGGATCGGTCGAGCAGTGGCAGAAGAGACTCTATTACCTGCCCGTCTTTGCCGCGATCCGTGCCGCTTCGGGCGAGTTTGTCGATCTCATCGAGAACAAGCACAGTCTCCGATGTTCCCTGCGTGCTGAAGAAGTCGATCGGTACGCCGTTCGCGGAGTCTGTGTACAGACTCTCGCAGCCGAGAAGGGTCGCCGTGGAGGACACTGTTCCGAGATCAATCCTCTTATACGGAAGCTGCAGCGCCTCGGCAAGGACCTCGGCAAGGTGAGTCTTTCCGGTGCCGGGCAGACCGTGGAGAAGTATTACGACGCCGCGGCGGGATATGCGCCGCACCTTCTGCGCAAAAAACGAGGAAAGCGTTTCCTTCAGCTCTTCGCAGCCGAGAATTTCCCTGTCAAGTACGGCAAGAATGCTTTCTTTTGTGACCGTTCCGCGGTCGCGATCCGGCGCGTCCGGAGAAATAGAGAGAAACATCTGCATTTTCTCCGTGGCTTTCTTATCAGGGATCTGCGCCGCCCAGCCGTCACAGACCTCACGCGGCCCCTGCGGAAGGAATGGCTGGATGATTCGGTAAAAGGCGCGCAGCTCCATGCCACGAAGATTCAGCCGTCTCGACCGCCCCACGCTTCTCTTGCCGCCGGTCACAAACTGAGTAAATATCTCCTGCTCCAGCGGAGCCATTTGGGGAAGTGACAGGAGATTGGCATATGCGGTTTCCGCGTCGGTTGCCCGGCGCAGATTCTTTACAAACCGCTCGGATACAATAAGGTACACGACCTTTTCCGTCTCGGCACCGGCCTTCTTATGTTGAAGTACCACAACGACACTGCCCGCCTCAAACGCGCTGCGCTCCCAAAACGAGCCAGCCAGAATATTCAGCATGATGCGCTTTTTTTCTTCCGTTCCGATGGCGGTCGCCTCGACGCGGGTTTCCGCCATCTCCGCCCAATGCGCCGCCATTTCGAGCCGATAAGCCACTGGCCTCCACGCATCCCGGCAGTATTCCTTCCAATACTTTCCTTTCGGGTTTGACGTATGGATCAAAGCGTCCCCCTCCTTTCGTTCGAGTGCATCATAAACCAGCGCACTCCGCATTTTGGGAAACGAGACAGGGGAACGGCACTTTTTGCTGTTTTGCCGCGAAAAATCTTCTGCGGCTATTGTTTGGTCTTTCCGCTGTATGGTATACTGCAAAAAAAGAGAGGAGAGGTGAAAGGAATGGATGTCCAGGAGGCGC
The DNA here is from genome assembly GCA_934511165.1 of uncultured Oscillospiraceae bacterium. Lineage (GTDB taxonomy): Bacteria > Bacillota > Clostridia > Oscillospirales > Oscillospiraceae > Apopatocola. The sequence continues at coordinate 19,305 of CAKSWA010000018.1, forward strand.
TTCGGGGAATATGGCACGGCGACAAGCGCCATGCGGTGCTGATTTTCCCCGCCGGGACGGACATGTCCGAAGCGGCGGAAAATCTTGCCTATAATAAAAAGAAAGAAGAAGCCGTCCCGTTTCCGGTCGACCTCTCCCATGCCCATGGAGAACACTATATTGTTTCCGAAATTCTTCGGACATATTGCGCCGCGGAAGAAACGGGCGATCTTTCCGCGAGAGGGCAGCTGCTTGAGTACTTCAATGCACCTTCGTCCGAAACTCCGGCCTTTCGCCTGATTCTGCACGGTCTGGACACCGCACCGCGAAACGCAGCCCCCGCGCTCTGCGCCGAGCTCTCGGAGCTCTCCGCCTGCCGCGGCGTGCAGATTGTGCTGATGACCGCCTACGATTTTTCTTTTCTGGAAACGAGCTTCGGCTTTGATGGCATCGAACAGTTTTCCTCGATCCGTCTGGCAGCGCCGCACGGCGATGCGAGTGCGCTGCTCCCGCAGGCGGCAGAGGGCAGCGGGAGGGCGCTCCACAACACGCTCCTCGATGTAAACGATCAGCTTGCCAAAGCCGATGAAACATCGAAGCGCCTGAAAAAGACGCTGAAGGAAGTGAACCGCGCCGCGCGGACGCCGCAGCAGAAAAGGCGGAAGACGGGACGGATTGCTCTTATCTGTGCCGCCGCGCTGGCTCTCCTGTTGGGCGGGATCCTCTTTGTACGAAAGCAGAATGCGCCCCCGGCGGAGGCACCTGCAGAGCCGGAGATGATCGATCTTGTTCTTACGCCCGAAACGAGCATGACCCTTGCGGAATTTGCGGAAGCTACCGAAACGATCCGGGCGCGTCTGGATGTGTTCACCGCAGGGGAGGCCTATACTTTTTCCGTGGAAGACAATTCGATCCATGTCCAGCTTCCGGTCGAAGCGCTCGGCGGTGTGTCGATGGAAGATGCAATGTACTGCTACATTGCACGCCCCACCGCGTTGTATTTTATGACCAGAATACACGCCTCCAACTTTGGGACTATTCCGGTTTCCCGTAGCGATTTGGCGTCAGTTCGTCTGGTTTACGGTTCTATTGATGGGGTCGATCCATTAACTTACGACTATGAGGGAGACACCTACCCATACATTGAGATCGTATTGAGTGATGACTTCGTCGCGCAGCATGCCGAGGAGCTTGCCAGCTGGGAAAACCCGATCTTCGCGCAGGACATATCAGCCGAAAACAATGTAATATATTACTCTGAAACCTTTCCCGATCCGGATGGAAAGACCTTCCGGCTTCTAGAAGAAAGCTTTTTGGATAACTATGTAAAGACAACGCTGTACGATTACACGCATGACCCGCTCCCCGGTTCCTTTTTCATTTCTTCCTACAGTACTGCTGTCAGCTGGGAGGATCCTGCCGCCTCGCTGCGCGCCGGGGAACATCAGGTAAAGGAAGAGGAGATCACAAAGCCCTTCGTGACCATTACGTACAGCAGCTACACCGAAGACATGGTTTCTGGCGACTGGCTCGATGCCATGCTGACGCTCAAGGCGCGTCTTGACGCCGTTGGTCAACCTTACGCCATCGGAACGCAGGAGGTCGGCGGATATGCCGGTGTTCTGATAAAGACCGGATCGTCCTGGATTGCGCCCTATATGCCGGCTTTTGCACACCTGCTGGTGAAATCACGATACGATACCGAATTTCTGGTCCATGGCACAGAGAGCTATGATCGTGCCTGCGGGACATCCTACTTCCTCTCGCCGCATGTCACGGCAAAAGAAAATGGAGCCTTTGCCCTTCGTGTATCTGTAAACAACCTGTTTGACAGTGACCCCGTCCTATCCCTTGCCGATTATGCCGAGAGTGTATGCACACCGGAGGAGCCGGGGCTTTTTCTGCGTATCGGCAATCTGCCTCTGCTTGCGGCGACGAAAGACGATATAGTCGATGACAAAACCGTCGAATTCCATCACGTGTATGGGAGAGCACAGGAGAATATCAACGAAGAAGAGCGCTGGATCTTTGATTTTGTCAAAGTATTGTTGGAAGCCTCTTTTCCGATAACGCTTACCCCAGAGGGGGTGTCCTATTCCTCAGAAGATGCTGCGGAACAGGTTTATACAAGCAGTCCCTATTATGCCGACCGAACAGCGATCTCCAATGCGATTTGTGCTGCTGTCCCTACTGCGTCTGTGTCTTTTCCGAAACCCGGCGAGGTTCAGATTTGCCTAGATATTTATATTGATGGGGATCTGCCGGCTACGGCGCTGGAGCAGATCAAAGCGGTCTACAATGCCTCCGGCTTTGAGGACAGCCGCTTTACACAGCTGTTTTTCGTCCTGGTCGCTGAAGATGATAGCGCATTTGAGCGCGCCCGCGTTTCATTCAGAAAACCGGATTATTTTCAGGAAAGCGACGGCATCTATTGGCACTATATCTTTGCCAACGGCCGTCTGGAAAAATACAAGGCCGAATTTGAAGAAGCTCTCAATAACAACGATTTCTTCTCCGGCGGAGAGTTTCTCACTTCCTAAACAAAGATCCCCGGCAGGCCGTTTCGTCTGCCGGGGATAGTTTTTTGTCTGTCCCTCTGCGTTCTGTGCCGGGTCGTTTTCCGTTTTCCGGTCTGGGATATGCAATAATATTCTCAAACACAGCATGCGGGAGGGAAATTTATGCCGCATGATATGCCGCTTGAGGAAACTCCGTTTCTCGATGCGAGATTTTCGGACGTAGTACACTGGACAGAAGAGCCGCGCCAGAGACTCGATGTGGAAGCCTGCGAGGGGGCAACGGCTCCCTACGCCCGAGAGGTGCGGGAACTTCTGGAAAAGCACTTTGGCCGTCCGGAACGCTCTCTAACGCTCGGCACGCCGCGCCGCTCCGGGAACACCTTATACTTTTTCCATAAGATGATCGACGATGCACAGATATGCTCGCTTCGGGATACATTCAACCGCGCTCTTTCCAGCGAAGAAAGAGCCGTTTTTCCCGAGATGATCCGGCCGGAACCGGTAAAACCGGCCGACCGGCGGCAGGCTCTCCGGTGCGTGCGCTTTCGGATAACGGAGGGGCACTGGTACGCGGACTTCTTCCGGGTAGAGCGTGTGAAGTACCACCGCACATATGGCGGCGCAATCGCCGCCACACTGATTACGAGCAAACATCCGTTCGTTTCGCTTTCCTCGGTATGGCCGGAGCTCCTCTATGGGCTCTGGAACTTTCCGGGGCAGAAGACGGACTCTGATTATCCGAGAGGCGAGGGAATGCCGTACCGGATCAACCGCAATCTCTACGATAACCCGGCGTTTCGCGGCTTTGTGGTCGATTTTCTTTCCATGCTCGGCACAGCAGAGAAAAAGTACATTCTGAAAGACGCGGCGCGTACCATCGACCGCTGCGGCTTCTTTCTGCCGCAGATATCTCTGCCGGAGCTTCTTTCCTGCCGCACGCCGGGCGATGTTATCGCCAGGCAGCTCCCAGCACGCGATGCGCTGAACCGGAATCTGAACACCATGGATATCAATGCCGGCTGGGTCGCAGGGGCACTGCTCCCTCTTGTGGATGCACGCGATCGGGTAAATCTTTCAAACCTCACGGCCGAGGAGGTAAAGCGCGTTATCACCCCCGGAATCCTGTTTGACGGGCTGGGTACGCCGGACGGGCGGAAAATGTATCTTCAGCGCAGCTTTGCCCTCACTTTCGAAGAGGAGGATTTCTTGTTTGGATGGCATGAGTGGAAGATCGTGGCACGGGATTACTTCGGAATGTGCGCCGATACACATGTGCCGGTGCGCTTTGGCAGCAACGCGCGCCTACTTCTCCGTGCTCACGATGAGGTCGCCCGCATAGAACGTGAGCGCCTGATAGCGTGGGAAAACGCCAGTCCCCTGATTGCCGAACCTTCACAGTTCGATGCGCTGGAGCAGTGGCTGGATGCTCTTTGCCCGAACGAGTTCGAGCGTGTGCGAACGGCGGCTCGTCTCGCCGAAGAGGGACGCTATCAGCATAACTGCGTCTTCAGCCGCCGGAACCTTCTGCGGGCGGATGCGGTCGCCGTGTTTCACTGGAGTTGCGGGGAAGAATCCTATACCGTTCAGTTTGCGACGGACGTCCTGGGCCGGTACTACACAGATGAGATCAAGGCACGGTTCAACGCGCCTTGCCGTCTCGAAGATTTGAGCCGTCTAAAGGACATTCTTCGTCAGATCAACCAGCAAGCAGCAGAATAAGATTGACGCCCCGCTGCTGGACACCGTCCGGCAGCGGGTTTCTGCCGCAATGCACATATAACCACATATAGCAGATAAAGAGGAGCGCGGAAGCAACCCCTCCGCGCTCCTGCGGCTTCCCTGTGCCCGGCAAACCGCCACTTATTCATCCCGTTCGTCCTGTTCGTCCGTTTTTTCTTCATTGACAAACAGCTCAAACAGTTCTCTGGCTCGCTCAGATTCCGGCTTTGAGTCTCTTTCTGAGCCCAGGACACTCTTCCCGGCCTCCGGAGCTTCCTCTGTCTCATCCTTCTTCGGATTCCCGCTCATCGCTGCCTTCCGGCATGCTTCTGCAAATGCCCTTGCCGCATTCCGGCGCGCCTCCGCAGCGGCTGCTGCCGTCAGGCTGTCGCTTTCTCCCTCCTTCAGGCTTTCGTCCTCCAACTCCGCAGCGTCAAGGGGATCGTCACCGTTGGACATGTGCTGAAGCTGTCTTCGGAGCGCTTCCCTTCTTGCACGAAATTCTTGCCAACCAGCTTTGCGGTTGATCTCTTCTGCCGCTTTTCGTGCTCTTTCCCTGTCTCCAAAGAGAACCGCGAGAAGCCCGCTGCCGCACCAGCCGTATACTTCGGCAGCCGCTTGAATGTTGCTGCGAATCATGCGGCTCGTAGGCGGAATGCCGTAGCATTCGCGAAAGAGTTTATATCGGGTCTCGCCGTCTGTATCATCCAGCAGGAAAAACCCGGTGTCTTTGGAAAGCTCCAAACGGAAGTTTACCTTGTGAAGATAGGCAGCCAGCGCCTTCATTATCTTTTCATCCCAGAAATCAGCGGTGATTGGCCAGCTGGAATACACTGTAAAGGAGGTAGCGTTTACTGCAATCTCAAACTGCCCGCGTTTTATCGGCCCGGAAAGAGTGCCCTCAAACTCAAAGGCGCCACGATCCTCATCAAATCGAAATTGTTTGTTTTCCTCCGCGAGGTAAGTACGAATGGCTGCCGCAATCTTTGGGGAATAGCTCTTGTTGTTCATACGGTTGGTCTCCCTTCCTTGGTTTTTTCATTTACAGCATACCATTGGCAGCGGGGAATTTGGAAAATGAACCAGTCCCCAGCTGCACACAGCCGGGGACTGGTTCCCTCGTTCGGTTTTATTCGATTACCACTTCATATATTGGTTCGGGAGAAACCGCCTCCCGGCGTGAAAATGCTTTGGAAAACCCCTCCGCAGAGGCGCGGAGAATGGCCGGGTGTACGCCGCAGCAGCGCAACACATCTATCGCTGTGTCCAATTCCTGAAGGAACGCTTCAGCCGTATCGATATCGCGGCGGGAAAGCCCGCGAGAGAGAAACTCTGCGAGAAGCTTTTGTTCATTTTCGGTCAGGACCCGCACACTCCTGCTCTGCCGGATGCGCTCATACAACGACAACGGCAAATCCTCACCGCCTTCTTCCACGTCAGACAGCAGCAGCTGCTGCAAAATGACAAACGCGGAGTAGATATCCGATCGGATGCCAATCCTGTCATAATCGCAATTTATAAGCTCCGGAGCAGCATACCCTCGCGTGCTTGTTAAAAACACATCCGCACCGCCGGTCTTAATGATCCCACGTTCGTCAATCGGCAAGGAGCTGCCGAAATCCAGAAGGATCACTGGATGATTGCCCGGTCGATCCCCGTCATTGACATGAACATAGCTGACAAGAATGTTTTCGGGTTTCAGATCGAGATGGGCGCGCGGTGCTTTGTGCCTGTGCAGCGCCCGCAGCGCGATCAGCACCTGTTTTACGAGCGAGAGCTCGTCCAGAACCCGCTCGCGCCCTTCGCCGGAAAACGACAGCTTGTCCAGAAACGTCCCGGCGTGCGTATCGATCGCGTGATATCGGTTGAGCGCGCTGTCTCCCACATCCGGCATTACTTTCGTCACAGCCAGAAACCGCGGATCGTTCGTAACACCGCCCGCCGCATCCTCGCGGTAGCGAAGCTGGTCAGCGGCAAGAAGCTCGCTGTCGAAGTTCTTTTCCGCCGTGCGGATGCGCCGTTTGTCTCGCAGGGTGAGGCCAGGGGCTTCCCGAATGCGGAGCCCGCTGCGGTAAACAAGGCCCCGATTCGCGAGCGAATACGGGTAAAACTCCTTGAGTACGGCGATGTGGCCGGTTCCTTTGTGGACGGCCTTGTAGCAGAGGCTGCTCCCCCCGGCAGCAAGAAATTCCACGACCTGATATTCTCCCAGTTCTGTGAGACCGGGAAGAGGCCGTCCGTCCGACGATGCTGCGGCATAGCCTTTTTCCGCGTGCACGACCGTCCACGGCTGCCCGCTGGGAAGGACGGGAAGCGTTTCCCGTTTCCACATTCTGTCTGGGGAGAGGAGAATATACCGCCCATCCTCGTACACCATGCTGGGACACGTCACGCCGGTTTCCCCGGCTGTATTCCTGTCCAACGATTTCACCTCTCCTGCAATGCCTTGACCGTCGCCGTGCTGCGGGTCAGATATGCATCCTCGCCCTCATACTTTTCAAAGACCGGTTCCTCCGGGTCCTCCAGATCCTGGAAAAGGATTTTCAGATAATCGTTGTCCGAGAGTTCCTGATTATCCAGCATATCCAGAACCAGCCGGTCAAATGGATCGTCACCGCCGACATCGATCTGCCGCCAGCCGCATTTGTCCAGCACATCGTTTACCTGCTGCATGTCCAGCGTTCCCTCCGTGCTGCCTCGCAGAAAGTAAAGAAGGAATGCTGTGAACAGCGTGCGGCTGATATCATTTTTTCCAAGAAGGAAGCCCTGGAGCAGTTTGGCGCACTTCCGGTTCTCCTTCATAACTTCCTCATCGTCCTCGACGTTACTTGTTGCATCCCTCGCGCTGAAAAGATATCCCAGATACATTTTGTCGTTCACGTGGAACGAAAGCTCAGGGAAGTTCACAGGCCGTTTTCCTGCGCAGGGCTCGGTATCCATGTTCATAAACAGCGAGTCCATTTCGTCCGCGTTTCCGCGCCGGATTACCGAGCGTGCATACCGGCAGAGATATCGGATAAATTCGCGACGCGTGCGCTCACGAATGGTTGAAAACATCGGGAGATAATCCTTCACCATGGCGAGAAACGTCTCGTTATCTTCCTCTAAAAGCTCGTCGAACGCCGCCTGCAGTTCTGATGTCAGTGCGCATGTCTTTTTGCTGCCTGGCTCTTCCGGCGCCGGGCAGCAGGCGGCGTCAAGATAAGCCTCCATGCCCTCCGCCGTGCAGAAGAAGCGCCCTCTGCGCGTAAAGTATTCGTCGGTCGGAAGCTGCCGCGCAAGGGGCGCGATCTTCGCCATGATTTCGCAGAGCTCCGCTGCGCTGTAATGGAGCGCCAGCGCCCGCATGATGGTAATATCCGGGAGATTCCGCACATACAGCGCTTCCGCACCGTAAATGCGCAGGAGCTTGTTGGCTTCGCGCGGGGTTCTTTGGGCGGCGATACAGTAGGCCAGGATCTTGGTTCTCCGTGAAATGCGCCGATCCTCGCCAATAAAGAGTCTCTCGAGAACGGCATCCTGTTTACTCTGGAGCCAGACACTCAGCGCTTCCCTATCCGCCCGGCAGTTTGCGGGAGCACACCGGACGGCTGCATCTGCCAGTTTTTCAAATTTGGAACTCATATTGCACGCCTCCTTATCCACTTTCTCTGCCGAATTGTATCATATCACACCGGAGGAATTGTGTAAATGAGCCGCGTGCGCCCTTGTCAATCGATGTATCCGGAGAGTTATGGAAGACTTTTTCTCATCTCACAAGCCATATTCACGCTTTTGTGTCCGGCGGGGCGAGATTGCTCTCTCGGCGGTATTCGAGCGGGATACGTCGGCGTTTTCTTATTCCGTATAGGAGAATATCTCTTCCACCGTTGTGTGAAAGACTTTGGCGATATCCATGGCAAGCTTCAGCGAGGGGTTATAGCGCCCCCGCTCGAGATTGACGATCGTTTCGCGCCGGACGCCGACGAGATCGGCGAGCTCCGACTGTTTGAGCCCCTGCTTTTCCCGGTATTCTTTGATTTTGGTTGTCAGCGCCATGCTCAGACTCCCTTTTTATCCATAACGCAGAACAAAACCGTGCGGATTACCGCAAGCAAAACGAGCGTTCCCATCAGGCCGTAGCCGATGATCTCCGTGGAGATTGCGAATCGCCCGGCGGCGCAGACGAAGCCGAGCACCACGATCAGTCCAACGATGATCTTCAGGCAGATCGCGTCGCACCGTTTGAGATTTGCCTCCGACATTTCATCCGGCTCTTCCTGCTTATATTTTTTGACGCGGATAGAGCGGGATACAAAATAAAAGAACGCGAAAACGTCAATGACGTACTGAATGGTCGTATAATAGTCCTTCCAGTCGTTCCGCGCCCACAGCCAATAAGTCATGGCGAGCAGAACAGCAAAAACAATCTTATCCGCAACAAGCTCCCGCAGCGATACTTTTTTCATTTTTATATAATGCCCCCACATAATGCAACAAGTGATATATTTATCACATTCGATGTGGTAAATATATCACTTTGCATTTCCTCTGTCAATAGCAAGGTGCGAAAAAAGTCACTTTACTGTCTTTTCCCGCTGGAGCAGTTTCAGTATTCTCTGCCGGTTATAGCGCTGCATTACTACGAACAGCATGTCGAACGCCGCTGCCAGCAGGGAGGTCACGATAAACACCGGATACGCGCCGAACCGGATGCCCGCCGCGATGGGCAGAAAGCTCAGCACAGCGCTCGTCTCATGCACGAGTTCCGCCTGACAGGTGGCCTGCGCGATCTCGTCCCAGGTATGAGCATGCGGATTGAAGAGCGCGCCATCAAAGGTCGGCATTTTGGCCTTCCATCTCTTCACATGCAACGCTTCGTATACTGCCATTTCCCGTTCTCCCACCCGATACCAGCGCCTCCGGTACTCCGCTTTGTTTCGCATCCCCACATGATACGAGAGTCCAACAAGCAGCCGCATGACGATATGATACGAAATGGTACCAAAGGTGATGGCAAGCGACAGCAGGGCTTCCTGCGGTGTATTCCGGTACAAAAGGGACAGGATGACCGTGCCTGCCAGAGACAGCGCCGCGGTCAGCGTCATTTTCTTTGCCATGTTTCTCCCTCGGCCATGAGTTAGTCACAAGACCGGCGCTGCTGCCGAATCTCCTCGCGTTTCTTTTTGGCGGTATTGTCGAGCAGCACACCGGCGAGAATGCCGAGGCTGATGCCCGGCGCCAGCCCCCAGATCATCTGGCCGCACATCTGCCCAACGGACATACCAATGGCGATGCCGAAGAGCATATACGTGGATATTTGGCTGGGGAGCGGACTTTCCTGCACAAAGCGCGGCCCTTCCTCGCCCGTCGTCCCGTCCGGCACAAAGCCGCACTTCTCCAGTACCCGCTGGGAAGCTTTATTCTCCGCCTCGGTTTCCGCTTCCACGAATACAACGTCTTTCTGTTTGAACGCCCACGCCGTCACGGCCTGCACCGCTTCGGTGGTATAGCCCTGCCCTTCGTACTCCGGCAAAACGCCGTACCCGATCTCCACAGCATGGTTTTTGACCGGCCCTTTGAAGCCAAGGTCGCCTATACAGGTTGCAGAGTCTTTCAACGTCATCGCCCACGGCGCATACCAGACCCGATTCTCCGGATCACTTTTGCAGCCGGAGAGCATTTCGCCGTACGCGGAGCGGAGCTCCTCGGAAGGCGTGCGCTCCATCAGCGCTTCGATCTCCGCGTCCGACATCGGGCGCAGCGTCATCCTCTTTGTTTTGATTTCCGTTTTCATGGTATATCCTTCTTTCCGCACGGATCAGACTTTGATTTCATATCCATATTCGTGCAGCACAAAGCCATTTACGGAATTGCATCGGAATCATTCATAATGCTTCCCCATGATCTTCCGATTTCCTGCATTGTTTCGTATTTCATCTTTTCATCCCCAGCGCCTTTGACAGTCGGAACGGGGCATGACGTTTCGTCATACCCCGTTAAATATTCCGGTTTTAAAATATCTTCGAGAGCAGCACCGCCGCTGCGACGACCGCGGCGAGCGCCACGGCATAGAGCGTGCCGGTCACGAGCGGCTTTTTCGGGTGCGAGATGCGTCCATATTCGTCGTTTTCCGGCGGCACGGGGCTCGGCAGCGGCAGCTCGCTCTCGAGCTGCGCCACGGCCTCCTCCTCGGAAAGTCCCTGCTCCTTCAAGGCAGTGAGCTTTTTCTGATATTCCACGATCTTATCCAGCTTTTCCTCCGCAGGAAGCTGGTTGAAGCGTTTTTCCAGTTGGGCGAAAAATTCCGCGCCTGTCGCCATAGGTCGTTCCTCCTTGTTTTCTCCGGTCACAGAAGTTCCCGGTAGTACAGTCCGCCGGTACGCTCCCGCTCCGACTTTTTCCCCGCGCAGTAGTCCGCCGCGATGGCGGCGCACTCCGCCGCCGATTCGCGCGTGAACCACAAGATAAGATGATCCAGTCCGCGCAGGTCCTTATCCGCGATGTGCAGCGGCACGCTGTTCAAAAGCGTTGAATACTTTTTCTCCCCGCACTCGACCGGGAATTTGACGCCGCGGCGGTCGGTGAGCTCGCCTCGCGCGCGGCACGCCGCGCAGCCGATCTGTGCCCGGATCGGGCAGTTTCGGAAATGCATGAGCGGCAACCGGCCATAGACGATCGCGCCGATAGGGACGCGCCCGCCGAGGGCTTTGATGCCGCGCATGGAGAGCTCAAACGACGCCGTAACGCTCGAAAGCCCCTCTTCCTCGTAGTGGCGCAGCGCCTCGGTGTTGAGGATATTGAGTCCCGCGCCGCCGTGCAGCGTGAGTCCCAGACGGCGCGTGAGCGGAATGGCATAGATGTTGTCGCCGTACACCTCGCGCAGCCCGGCGTCTTTCAGCGCCGCGAGACGCTCTTCGAACGCTTCTTCGTCCGCAGGCCAGAGGATCGCCGGGAGAACGCCGATGAGCCGTTCGCCAAACGTTTTGATGATCTCCGGCGTGATGCGCTCCACGGGTAGGAGAATTTTGGCAAAGCTCTCCCCCGAGGGTATCTGCGAAGGATCGGCAAAGCGCGCCCACAGTTCGCCGGTGCGGTCACGATCCCGCTTTTCCGGGAGCATCGGTTGGCGTGCGTCGGAGCGCGGCCATGGCTTCGCCGCGCCGCGCGCTTCCATCAGCTGAGAAAGCGCCTCGCGTCGCAGCGCGTTGAGCGCGCTCGCCGGGAGTATGTATCCCGGCGTAATATCCGCGGAAAACTCCGTCACGGCAAACGGCGTACCGCCGGTTTTGACGAGATTTTTTTGGGCGCCCGGTGCGTCAAGCGCCCGGTTGAGCGCCGCTTCGGGCTGCGCGCCCACCGCGGTGACCGTATGCTCGCCGTCCGAAACGGTGAGGGTGCTCGCTGCATCGCTCATCGAAAACGCCATCGAAACGCCGACGCGCGGCGTCTCCTTCTCATAGAGCGCGGCGAGAGACTTCAGCACCTTGTCCGCGCTCTGGACATCGTCCTTCGTGCGGTAGCCGAACATGGATGTATCGCGTCTGCCGGTGAGATATCCGTCCGAAAAGCCGCTGCGGGAGAATACGGCGCGGAGCGTTTCCTCGTCGTAAGCCTCTCCTGCGAGCGCCTCGCGGCAGGCTGTCACGACGGCGGCAACGTATTCCGGGCGCTTCATGCGCCCTTCGATCTTGAACGTTGTGATCCCGGCATCTGCCATTTCCTGCGCGTGGCGGAGAAGAGACATATCCTTGAGCGAGAGCACATGGCCGCCCTTGCCGCAGCGCCAGTCCAGCCGGCACGGCTGCGCGCACAGCCCGCGGTTGCCGCTGCGTCCGCCGAGCATCGCCGAGAGATAGCACGCGCCCGAAACGCTCATGCAATGCGCACCGTGGACGAACGCTTCCGCGCCCGCCGTCGTGAGGCGGGAGGCGATTTTCTCCATTTCGGAGAGCGTCAGCTCGCGCGCAAGGACGATCGTTTTGCAGCCGAGATCCTGCAAATACAGTGCGCCGTCCAGATTATGCACGGCGGTCTGCGTGGAGGCGTGGCGCGGCAGCGTCGGGTACCGGTCGCGAAAAAGGCGCATAACGGCGCCATCCTGCAATATGACGGCGTCTGCGCCCGATTCGGCAATGGCGTCCGCTTCCTCGATGAGCGCGTCCATTTCGCCGTCCGTCACGAGGGTGTTGACCGTGACGAACACCTTTGTGCCGCGCTCGTGGCAGAATTTTACCGTTTCCGGCAGGGCGAGATCGTCAAAATTTTCGGCGTTGCGCCGGGCGTTGAAGTTTTTCGCGCCGAGATACACGGCGTCCGCGCCGCAGCGCACCGCCGCCGTGACTGCGGCAAAGCCGCCCGCGGGGGCGAGGATGATCGGTTTTGTCATAGCTGTTCCATTCCTTCCGCACGCTTTTCCCGCAGGAACATAAGAAGAAAGCTCACCGTTAAAAGGACGCACGATATCCAGATCGTCCGCTCGCCGATGCGCGCCGTGAGCCAGGCGCCCGCGCCCGCGCCGAGAGCGAATATGCCGATCACGCCGAAATAGGTCAGCGCGCGGCGCAGAACGGCGGGATTTTTATCGTGGAAATACTCGCACAGCGCTTCCGTACCGCTGCGGAGATTGCCGATGCACATCGTGCTCGCGTAGGCATGGCCGCGCACCTTGCGGAACGTCTGCACCTGCATGGCGCAGACGAACGACACGAGCATATTGGCCGCCATGTTCCGCTCCTGCGGCAGAAAGCCGACGGCAAAGAGCAGCACAATCTCCAAAAGGACGATGAGCTGCCGCCAGTGGATCTTTTCCGTGCGTTTAAAGCGCCGGTGGATGCACTCGGCGGCGAACACGCCGAGCGCGAACGAGAGCACCGGCACAAGATAGTGCGCGGCGCGCGCCGTATCGCCCTCGAAGAGATAGGCGCTCAAGAGAACAATGTTGCCGGTCTGGGCATTTGCAAACACCTTGCCGCGGCAGAGATACGTATAGGCGTCCTGCAAGCCGCCGGAGAGAATGATGAAAGACGCCGTGAGCAGCGAATCAGACATCTGGGATCGCACGGCGCGGGTGGATGAAGGCATGTGGTTTTGCTCCGAATTTCACAAAAGTATCTTATATTATGCCACACTCGGCATGATTTCGCAACAGGCAGAAGCGCCGCGCACCGGAACCGGTCCGGCGCGCGGCGCTTGTATTTGCGGTATGAGGTCACTTCACACCGAACATCAGCTCGGCATACGTCGGGAACGGCCAGCTCTTCGCGGGGATGAGCTTTTCGGCCGCGTCGCAGGGCTCGCGCAGCGCCGCCATCTTCGGCAGGACGCTGTCGCGGATGAACTCCGCAGCGCTCTGCACGTCGCTGATGGCGTGGTAAGCCTCGACCGCCGCTTCCAGCTCTTCCGCCGCCGCATTGATCTTTTCAGCGAGCGCGGAGAGCTTTTCGATCTGCCGCGCCTCATAACCGCCGACGGTCGTGCCGACCGCGGCGCGGCGGGCGTTCACGCCGAGAGCGAGCGTATCAGCATACGCCGTCACGGCGGGCAATATCTCGCGGCGCGCCATATCGAGCATCGTTTTTGCCTCGATGTGGACGGTCTTGCGGTAGTTATCGAGATTGATCTCGCAGCGGGACTTCAGCTCGGTCTCGGAATAGACCTTGTGGCGCGTGAGCATTTCCACGTTCTTCGGCGCGGTGAGATACGGCAGCGCGTCCGGCGTCGTGCGCAGATTGAGAAGGCCGCGGACCTTTGTCGCCTCCTCGATCCAGGCGTCGTCGTAGCCGTTGCCGTTAAAGACGATGCGCTTGTGCGCGCGGATCGTTCGCTGGATGAGCGTGTGGAGCGTGCCTTCAAAGTCGTCCGCCTTTTCCAGCTCGTCGGCGTACTGGCGCAGCGACTCCGCCACGGCGGTGTTGAGCATGACGTTGCAGCACGCGATGGAGTCGGACGAGCCGACCATGCGGAACTCAAAGCGGTTGCCGGTGAACGCAAACGGCGAGGTGCGGTTGCGGTCGGTCGTATCGCGCACGAAGCGCGGCAGCACATGCGCGCCAAGCTTCATAATGATCTTTTCGGTGCCGCTGTAGGGCGCGTCCTTCTCAATCGCGTCGAGCACTGCGGCGAGCTCGTCGCCGAGGAAGATGGAGATAACGGCCGGGGGCGCTTCGTTCGCACCGAGACGGTGGTCGTTGCTCGCCGTTGCAACGGAGAGACGGAGCAAATCCTGATAATCGTCCACAGCCTGGATAACGGCGCAGAGGAACAGCAGAAACCGCGCGTTCTGGTGCGGCGTGTCGCCGGGCTTGAGGAGGTTCACGCCCGTATCGGTGCAGAGCGACCAGTTGTTGTGCTTGCCCGAGCCGTTCACGCCGTCAAACGGCTTTTCGTGCAGCAGGCACACAAGGCCGTGGCGCGCGGCGACCTTTTTCATGAGTTCCATGGTGAGCTGGTTCTGGTCGGTGGCAATATTCACGGTCGTAAAGATGGGCGCGAGCTCGTGCTGCGCGGGGGCAACCTCGTTGTGCTCGGTCTTGGCAAGCACGCCGTGCTTCCACAGCTCTTCGTTGAGATCGGCCATGAACTCCGCGACGCGCGGCTTGATCGCGCCGAAGTAATGGTCGTCCATCTCCTGTCCCTTCGGCGGCATTGCGCCGAAGAGCGTGCGGCCGCAGAACATAAGATCCTCGCGCTTATCGAACATGGCGCGGTCAACGAGGAAATACTCCTGCTCCGGGCCGACGAGCGGGCGGACTACCTTCACATCGTCCATGCCGAAGAGCTTCAGTACGCGCAGCGTCTGCTTGTTGAGCGCCTGCATGGAGCGTAGCAGCGGCGTTTTCTTATCGAGCGCTTCGCCGCCGTAGGAGCAGAACGCCGTCGGAATGCAGAGCGTTTTGTCCTTAATAAAAGCGTGGCTCGTCGGGTCCCAGGCGGTGTAGCCGCGCGCTTCAAACGTGGCGCGCAGACCGCCGGACGGGAAGCTGGAGGCGTCCGGCTCGCCTTGGATGAGCTCCTTGCCGGAAAACTCCATAATGACGCCGCCATCCGGCGAGGGGGAAATGAAGCTGTCGTGCTTCTCCGCGGTGCTGCCGGTGAGCGGCTGGAACCAGTGGGTATAATGCGTCGCGCCCTTTTCTACCGCCCATTCCTTCATGGCGTCGGCCACGGCGTTGGCGACCGCCGTATCCAGCGTGCCGCCTTCATACATCGTCTTTTTCAGCGAGACATACACGTCATACGGCAGTTTCGCTTTCATCACGCGGTCGTCAAACACAAGACTCCCAAAATACTCCGGTACGGTGCTCATGCATCCCACTCCTTTTTTCGGAAAAAAATAATGAAAAAGGCGTCTCGGAGATCGCTCTCCAAGACGCCTTTGCCTTCGATGGGCGAAATTATATGCGCCCTGCACGGATTTGTCAATTCCCAATTTTCGTTTTTTTGCGGTTTTTTTCGTTGACGCGCTCTCCCCGCGGTGTTATAATTTTCCGCGTTAATGAGCAAAGGAGTTCATTTCCCGTGGGAAGTTTATCCCCTCGGGAAATGAGCTCCTTTTGTATTTTCGGAAAGAAGGCGATTATTATGAAGCGCGAAGGCGAGATCCGCATCCCCTCCGGGTGTGCCATTTCCGCCGTCATCTCCCGGGAGGGACGGCGCATGACCGGCGAGGCGGTCATGAAGAGCATGATCCCGATGCACGACCGCTCCAACGGTCTCGGCGGCGGCTTTGCCGCCTACGGCATTTACCCCGACTACCGCGATTTTTATGCGTTTCACATTTTCTTTGACGACAACGCGACGCGCCGCGAGTGCGAAGCGCTGCTCAAAGAGGGCTTTGAGCTTGTGCAGGCCGAGCAGATCCCCATCCACATCATCCCGGAGATCACCGACATACCGCTCATCTGGCGCTACTTTGTCTCTCCGCTGCCGTCGGTGCTCCACCGTCTCCAGCTCGACGAGAAGGAGTTCGTTGCCCGGACCGTTATGGACATCAACACGAAGTTCAAGGGCGCGTACGTTTTCTCCAGCGGCAAGAACATGGGCGTATTCAAGGCCGTCGGTTATCCCGAGGACGTGGGACGGTTTTACCGGCTCGACGAATATGCGGGCTACAGCTGGACGGCGCACGGCCGCTATCCGACGAACACCCCCGGCTGGTGGGGCGGCGCGCATCCGTTTGCGCTGCTCGACTATTCGGTCGTGCACAACGGTGAGATCTCGTCTTACGATGCCAACCGCCGCTTCATCGAAATGTTCGGCTATAAATGCACGCTGCAGACCGATACCGAGGTCATCACATACATTGCCGACTATCTGCTCCGGCGGCAGGGCATGTCGCTGGAGGAAGCGGCCAATGTCATCGCCGCGCCGTTCTGGAGCACGATCCGCGGCAAAGCCGCATCCGAGGCCGAACGGCTCACCTATCTGCGCACGGTGTTTTCCAGTCTTCTTATTACGGGGCCGTTCTCCATCGTGCTCGGCTTCAACGGCGGGCTGATGGCGCTCAACGACCGGCTGAAGCTCCGCTCGATGGTCACGGCGGAGAAAGACGATCTTGTGTTTATCGCAAGCGAGGAGGCCGCCATCCGCGCGATGGAGCCGGATGCGCGCAATGTCTGGGCGCCGATGGGCGGCGAGCCGGTCATCGTGCGCGTGAAGGAAGGAGCATACTAAATGGCTATCGAATATATTTACCCGCCGTTTGAGGTCATCCGGCGGGATGAGCGGTGCACCCGCTGCCGCATCTGCGAAAAGCAATGCGCGAACGGCGTCCATACCTACGACGCCGAGCGAAAGATCATGCTCGCGGATGAATCCAAGTGCGTAAACTGCCAGCGCTGCGTCGCGCTCTGCCCGACGCGCGCGATCAAGATCGTAAAAACCGACTGCTGCCTGCGCGAAAACGAAAACTGGAAGGGCGACACGATCCGCGAGGTTTATAAGCAGGCCGCCACCGGCGGCATTCTTCTCTCCTCCGGCGGCAACCCGACGCCGCTGCCGGGCTACTGGGACCGGCTTCTCATCAACGCCTCGCAGGTCACGAACCCCTCGATCGACCCGCTGCGTGAGCCGATGGAAACGCGCGTATTTCTCGGCAAGAAGCCGGACACGATCCGCCGCCGCGCCGACGGCTCGCTCGACACGACGCTCCCGCCGCAGCTGGAGCTTTCCGTGCCGATTCTTTTTTCCGCGATGAGCTACGGCTCGATCAGCTACAACGCGCACGCCGCGCTCGCCCGCGCCGCCGAGGAGCTCGGCATTTACTACAACACCGGCGAGGGCGGCCTGCACCGCGATTTCTACCGGTACGGCGCAAACACGATCGTACAGGTGGCCTCCGGCCGCTTCGGCATCGAGGAACGCTGTCTGAACGCGGGCGCCGCCATTGAGATCAAAATGGGTCAGGGCGCAAAGCCCGGCATCGGCGGGCATCTGCCCGGCGCGAAGATTGTCGGCGACGTATCCAAAACCCGCATGATCCCCGAGGGCTCGGACGCCATCTCCCCCGCCCCGCACCACGATATCTATTCCATTGAAGACCTGCGCCAGCTCGTCTACTCGCTCAAGGAGGCGACGCAGTATAAAAAGCCGGTCATCGTAAAGGTCGCGGCGGTGCACAACATCGCCGCCATCGCGAGCGGCATCGCCCGCAGCGGCGCGGATATCATCGCCATTGACGGCTACCGCGGCGGCACGGGCGCCGCGCCCACGCGCATCCGTGATAACGTTGGCATCCCCATTGAGCTTGCGCTCGCCGCCGTGGATCAGCGGCTGCGCGACGAGGGCATCCGCAGCAGCGTTTCGCTCGTCGCGGGCGGCAGCATCCGCTCGTCCGCGGATGTCGTCAAGGCCATCGCTCTCGGCGCGGACGCCTGCTACATCGGCACCGCCGCGCTGCTCGCGCTCGGCTGCCATCTGTGCCGCTCGTGCCATACGGGACGGTGCAACTGGGGCATTGCCACGCAGAATCCTGAGCTCGTCAAGCGTCTTGACCCCGACGTGGGCGCGGAACGGCTCGTGAATCTCGTCACAGCGTGGAAGCGCGAGATCAAGGAAATGTTGGGCGGCATGGGCATCAACTCCATCGAGGCGCTGCGCGGCAACCGCGTGATGCTCCGCGGCATCGGTCTTACGGAGAAGGAGCTCGAAATTCTCGGCGTCGCCCACGCCGGAGAATGACGGTGGAAAACCGCGGAAAGGTGTGATATTATGGATTATATAGAAGCAGGCTCTCTCTCCTTTTCAGAGCTGAACGAGACCATCCGCAGCGCCGGGGCGAAATGCCGTGTGAGCGCCTGTCTCGGCCAGCGGTTCATTGCCGCCGGCATGTCCCGCAAGAGCATTGAGATCGACGGCATCCCCGGCAACGCGCTCGGCGCATACCTCAACGGCGCGGACATCACCGTCCACGGCAACGCGCAGGACGCCGTCGGCGACACGATGAGCGCCGGACGGATCGTTATCTACGGCAACATCGGCGACGCCGCCGGATACGCCATGCGCGGCGGCGAGATTTTCGTGGAGGGCAACGCGGGCTACCGCGCCGGCATCCACATGAAGGAATACAAAGAACATAAGCCCGTCATCGTCATCGGCGGGCGCGCCGGGAGCTTTCTTGGCGAATACCAGGCCGGCGGGCTCATCCTTGTGCTTGCGCTGCATACGGACGGCAAACCCGTCACCGGCTATTTTCCCTGCACCGGCATGCACGGCGGAAAAATGATTTTCCGCGGCGATGTATCGCGCGTGCCGTTCCCGAGCCAGGTGACGGCGCACGCCGCCACCGAGGCGGACATGGCGGAATTTGCGCCCTATGTGCGCGAGTACTGCCGTCTGTTCGGGCGCGACGCAGAGGCCATGCTCCGCGATCCCTATACCGTCGTCACGCCGGACAGCAAGAACCCCTATAAGCAGATGTACGTTTCCGATTGAGAAAGGCAGGAGCAGCATGAAGTATTCCGAGTCCGAGATCCGGCAATATGTCGCAGAAGAGGACGTTAAATTCCTCCGCATGACGTTTTTTGATATGGCCGGAAACCAGAAGAATATGTCCATTCTGCCGGACGCGCTCGACCGCGCGTTTTCCACCGGCATCGCGTTTGACGCCTCCGCCGTCCCCGGCTTCGGTGATGAGCTGCACTCGGATCTCTTTTTGCAGCCGGACACCTCGACACTCTGCCTGCTTCCGTGGCGGCCAGATCACGGGCGCGTGGCTCGTCTCTTCTGCCGCGTCCTGCACTCGGACGGCACGCCCTTTGAGGGTGACTGCCGTGCTCTTCTGCAAAAGGCGGTGGACGATGCCGCGGCGATGGGCGTTTCGTTTGCGTTCGGCTCGGAGATGGAGTTCTATCTCTTCCGCCGCGACGAGAACGGCGAGCCGACCACGATCCCCTACGACCGCGCCGGGTACATGGACATTGCGCCCGAGGACAAGGGCGAGAACGTCCGCCGTGAGATCTGCCTGACGCTCGAGCAGATGGGCATCCGCCCGGAGTGCTCCCACCACGAGCAGGGGCCGGGGCAGAACGAGATCGACTTCCGGTACGCCGAGCCCATCAAGGCTGCGGACGACGCAGTCACGTTCCGCACGGTCGTGAACACCGTCGCCGTGCGCAACGGTCTTGCCGCCGACTTCTCCCCGAAGCCGCTGCGCAGCGAGCCGGGCAACGGCATGCACATCAATCTCTCCGCCCGCAGCGAATCCGGCGAGGACATCATGCCGCACGTGATTGCCGGCATTCTCTCCCATGTTTCCGATATGACCGCGTTCCTCAACACCACGGCGGCCTCCTACCAGCGCTTCGGCAGCTACAAAGCGCCGCGGTATATCTCCTGGTCGAGCGAGAACCGCTCCCAGCTCATCCGCATCCCCGCCGCCGAGGGTGAGTACCGCCGCGCGGAGCTCCGCTCCCCCGACCCGATCTGCAACCCGTATATTGCCTATACGCTCCTCATCTACGCCGGGCTCGACGGCATCCGCCGCCGCGCAGAACTGCCCGCGAGCGCAGACATCAACTTCTACACCGCGTCGGAGGACATCCGCGCGCAGTATAAGACCCTGCCCGCGACGCTCGCCGACGCGAAAGCCGCGGCGAGAGAGAGCGAATTTATCGCTTCGTCCCTGCCGCGGACCGTCATCGAGTATTACACGAAGTAAAACCACTGACAAGCTTTTGGGGAAGAGGAATGCGCGTGGAGTATCTGCCGCGAACTTACAGCGTGCTGTCCGTGGCCGCTGCGGAAAAATTTCATACGTCCCTGCGCGAGCTGCTCCCTGCCGGGCGGTACGATCCCGTCCACGGCGCGTTCGACGCCGCGGAAGCCCGGCGGCGCATTCTGGAAAGCCGGTACGATATCATCGTGATCAGCGCGCCGCTGCGCGACGAATTCGGCACGCACCTCGCGCAGCACTTTGCCGAAAATTCCGGCGCGGGGATTCTCCTTCTGGTGAAGCCGGAGTATTTCTCCGATGTCTCCGCGCAGGTGACGCCCCTCGGCGTGCTGACGCTTGAGAAACCAACGTCTCCGCAGCTGATGCTGCAGTGCATGGAGCTTCTCTGCGGCACGCGCGAGCGCCTGCGGCGCATGGAACAGAAGAGCGCCTCCATTGAGGATAAAATGGCGGAGATCCGTCTCGTAAACCGCGCCAAATGGATGCTCATCGAAAAGCAGGGCATGTCCGAGCAGGACGCGCACCGCTATATCGAAAAGCAGGCCATGGATCGCTGCGTACCAAAGCGCGTCGTGGCTGAAGAGATTTTACGGTAGAATTTACACAAAACAGACATCCCGCAAAGCGGAGTCCGAATAAGAAAACATAGATTTTCCCCCCCGCAGACATTGTCTGCGGGGGAAAACTGTTTGCAGCCATTCGCCGAAGAATTTTTTGTTGGAACAAGGCGGTTTTTCGCGGCAATGCTTTGTGCATTGCAAGGAAAAGGAACACAGTTCCGGCGGAAAAGGCTCGGCGAAGGGGCTACTGGGTCAGTTTTGCGGCCCCAATTCGGGCTGTAATTTTCAACAAATTTCACTAAGTATCTTTAGTCTTTCCCCCAGTTGTTTTAGTATTTTCAACCAAGTTACACGAAACTCAAAAAAAGTGGTGCCTCAAATGAGGCACCACTCAGACTGTCAAAAAAGCCTCGCAGAGTTTGCGCCCGCAGGCGCAAATAGAGTATCAATCATTTTCTCCGGCGACATGCGCGTCGGAGAAAATACCGCTCGGCTCGCAAACGTGCGAGCGGAGCGAGTGCGCTGCGGCGAGCCGCAGCCTTTTCAAACGAGAGCCCAACGCAGTGGGTCTCGTTTGAGAGCGTGTCAAAAATACTTTTTTGACACGCTCAGTGGTGCCTCAAATGAGGCACCACTCGTACGGAAAAAACGAACATAGTCAGTACGGCATGTCGTATTCCTGCGTAAAGCTGAAGCGAAGAACATCCGTTTTATGATAGCATTTAAAGTATTGCAGCGGAACATAGTCCCCGTTGAAGCTGCCGGAGGTGACCGATTCAAAAAGCATGATCGGCGTCGACTGTGAAACCTTGAGATAGTCTGCCACATCCCGCGGCGAGAATTACGCCGACGGCCTGAGCGACGATCTCTTTGACGGCTGCTCCCCGATCTGCCGCGGTGACGACGGCGAGCTCTATTCCGTCCTCTTCGACTTCGGCGGCGACGCGCCTCGCCCGGTGTTCTGGTGCAAGGTGGAGGCGGTCAATGAGTGAGATCAAGGCGCTGCGTGAGTCAACCGGACTCACGCAGCGCGCATTCGCCGAGCTGCTCGGCATTCCGAAACGAAGCATTGAAAACTTGGAGAGCGGCGTTTCCAACCCGCCGGAATACCTCGTCTGCCTCATCCGTTTTTACCTCGAGCACAGGAAGAATTGAAAGAGTTAAGGGTGTTTTGGGGGTGTCTGGCGTGTTGAGCGAAGTTTCCAAGAAAAGGAAAAAGCCTGAAACCATTGAGATTTCAGGCTTTTTTGGTGGAGACGAATGGGCTCGAACCATCGACCTCATGCGTGTGAAGCATGCGCTCTAACCAGCTGAGCTACGCCTCCAAAATACTCTCTGCCGTAAGACAGAGAGTTTGGTGACCCGTACGGGACTCGAACCCATGTTACCGCCGTGAAAGGGCGGTGTCTTAACCACTTGACCAACGGGCCATATTTACTTGGAAAGGGGACACATCGGAGGATGTGCCCCCTTTTTGGTAGCGCTGACTGGATTCGAACCGGTGACACTTCGGGTATGAACCGAATGCTCTAGCCAACTGAGCTACAGCGCCATATAAAGCACGAGAATTATACAAAATTCCCGGTCGCTTGTCAAGAAGTTTTGAGAGTCCGAGCGCCTTATACAGGCGCCCGGGTCTCTGGCAGGGGAAGAAGGCTTCGAACCCTCGGCCTACGGTTTTGGAGACCGCCGCTCTACCAGCTGAGCTATTCCCCTAAATGGACGCATGCGCATCGCAATCGCTGCGCGGATCATGGTGGGCCTTCAGGGACTCGAACCCCGGACCGACCGGTTATGAGCCGGCTGCTCTAACCAACTGAGCTAAAGGCCCATACCCCTAATACAAAGTACGGGCCGCCACCTTTATGGCAGCGGCCCGACCGTTGTGGCTCCTCCTGTCTGACTCGAACAGACGACACCGCGGTTAACAGCCGCGTGCTCTACCGACTGAGCTAAGGAGGAATATAGCGAGCCCGAGGGTTTGGTCTCGGGCTCATTGTGTTGGCGTTGACCTATTTTCCCAGCCCGTCGCCAGGCAAGTATCGTCGGCACAGGTGAGCTTAACTTCCGTGTTCGGAATGGGAACGGGTGGACCCTCACCGCTAAAAACACCAACTGTAAATGGCTACTGCCAAATACTACAATATTGAACCCCTGTTGTCAAGGGGAAATTTGTCTGCACCCTGAAAACTGAACAATGGGGAGATGAGAGTGGCAAGGCCGCCCTGCATAAATTAAGTCAAGCCCTCGGGTGATTAGTACCGATCAGCTGAACACGTTACCGTGCTTACACCTTCGGCCTATCAACGATGTAGTCTACATCGACCCTTACCCCATAAAGGGGGGAGATCTTATCTTTGGGGGAGTTTCACGCTTAGATGCTTTCAGCGTTTATCTCGTCCAGACGTAGCTACCCAGCTGTGCCGTTGGCACGACAACTGGTGCACCAGAGGTCTGTCC
>CAKSWA010000019.1 GCA_934511165.1 uncultured Oscillospiraceae bacterium
TACGTGACCGGCATCGAGTGCATCAAGATGGAGCTCGGCGAGCCTGACGAGAAGGGCCGCCGCCGTCCGATGCCCGTCGAGGGCTCCAACTTCGTGCTCGAAGTGGACGCCATGATCGATGCTCTCGGCACCAGCCCCAACCCGCTGCTCCGCATGACCACTCCCGGTCTGGAAGCGGACAAGCACGGCTGCCTGATCGCCGACGAGAAGGGCAAGACCACCCACGAAGGCGTGTTCGCCGGCGGCGACGCCGTCACGGGCGCTGCCACCGTTATTCTCGCCATGGGCGCCGGCAAAACCGCCGCTACCGCCATCGACGAGTACATCAAGAACAAGAACGCCTAAGTTCTTACATACGGCATACAAAATCCGGTTCGGAGCTTCCGAACCGGATTTTCCTATCTGTAGCGGCAGAGAAACCCCTCAGTCAGCCTTACGGCTGCCAGCTCCCCTAACGAGGGAAGCCAAGTTTGTTGTCCGCAAACCCGCTTGCCGCCCCCGTCAGGGGAGGCGGCATGGCGCGCAGCGCCGTGACGGAGGGGTTTCACGTTCACAATTTTCTTATAGACTTTCTGCCGGTAATCTGCTATTTTCAAACTCTAATTATATAAGTAAAGGAGACGATCGTCATGCATCAGAATAAGGGTTGGAGAACAGAACATATTTTCAAAAGCTAAAAAGGAGAACCAATCGATTTATACTGAACAAAGAAGGCTTCAATGAATGGGCGGACGGGTATGACCGCAGCACCGCCCGCTCCGATGCGGACGGCAGCTATCCGTTCGCCGGATACAACGAGATTCTGCACGAGATCTGCCGCCGCGTGCTCTCGCGTGGGGCAGGAGACGTGCTCGATATCGGCTTCGGCACGGGTGTGCTGACCGCGATGCTCTATGACTGCGGCTGCCGCATATACGGGCAGGACTTTTCCGACAGGATGATCGCGCTCGCGCAGGAGAAGATGCCGGGAGCCAGACTCTATTGCGGCGATTTTACGCAGGGACTCGCCGGTGAACTGATGCAGCACCGGTACGATGCCGTCGTCGCCACCTATTCCCTGCACCACCTGACCGACGCGCGAAAGGTCACGTTCCTGCGGGAGCTTCTCCCGCTGCTGCGCGAAGGCGGCGTGATCTATATCGGCGACGTTGCCTTCGAAACGCGTGCAGAGCTTGAAGCGTGCCGGGCGCAGTCCGGCGAGCGCTGGGACAATGACGAAATCTACTTCGTCTATGACAAACTCCGGACGGCGTTCCCCGCCATGACGTTCGACCGGCTCTCCCCCTGCGCCGGTATCCTGTCGCTGCGGAACTGAAGCCATAAGGAACAACCGGTTCGGAGCTTCCGAACCGGTTGTTCTATACTTTTCCGCTGAAATCTGCTATTATCCATTTATAACAAATCCATGGCCGGGAAGCTGCAAGGAGGATCGCGATGAAAGAATTCAAAGAGGCGGACTATAAGGTTTTTGCGATGTTTGAAAAGCAATGGGCGCTCGTCACGGCGGGTTCGGCCGAACATTTCAACAGCTGCACGATCGGCTGGGGCAGTCTCGGCACGATATGGCGGCGAAGCACAGTGACGGTATACGTCCATCCCGCGCGCTATACCAGCGAGTTTCTCACGCAGAGCGACACCTTTACCGTGAGCTTTTTCCCCGAAGAATATCGGAGCGCGCTTTCCTACATGGGTTCGCACTCCGGGCGCAACGGCGATAAGGCCGCCGCCTCCGGTCTTACCCCGGTATCCATCGGGGACAGCGTTACCTATGCCGAAGCAGAACTGACGTTTCTCTGCAAAAAGCTCTATCAGCACTCCTTTGCCGCAGAGGATCTTTCGCCGGAGATTCGCGAATACTATGCCGCCGGTGCGCGTTCCTTCCCGGACTTTCAGGGCGGCTGGCAGCCGCACCTTGTATTCGTCGGAGAGATCATCGGCGTCGAAGACAAGCGCAAATGAAAAGAGTCCTCGTGATCGGCTGTCCCGGTTCGGGGAAGAGCACCTTTGCCCGGCGGCTGCGAGATATGACCGGACTGCCGCTCTATCACCTTGATCTTCTCTGGCACAGGCCAGACAAAACGACCGTTTCCGAAGCGGAATTCGACGCGGCGCTCGCCGAAATACTCCGAAAAGGCCGCTGGATCATCGACGGCAACTTCAGCCGGACGCTGGAGCGGCGGCTCGTGGAATGCGACACGGTGTACCTCTTCGACCTGCCGGTCGATGAATGCATCGCGGGCGTGGAAGCGCGCATCGGTACGAAGCGCGAAGATATGCCGTGGATCGAGACGGAATTTGACCCGGAATTTCGCGAGTTTATCGCGCATTTTTCCGAGACCCGGCTTCCCAACATCTATGCGCTGCTGGGAAAGCACGAGGATAAAGCGCTCACCGTGTTTCACTCCCGCGCCGAGGCTGAGACCTGCAAAATACCGGCGGCGGACGCCGGACAACTTGCCCAGGAGGGCTGATATGAATCCAAACCAGACCGATATTTTTGAGCCGCTCTTCGCAGAGCTCGACCGGCGGCTCGCCGGAAATGTGCCGGTGCATCTCGCCATCGAGGGCGGGAGCGCAAGCGGCAAAACAACGCTCGGCCAGATACTCGCCGAGCAATATGGCTGCACTGTATTTCACATGGACGACTTTTTTCTCCGCTCTGAGCAGCGCACCGACTCGCGCTTTGCCGAGCCCGGCGGGAACGTGGACCGCGAGCGTTTTCTCGAAGAAGTGCTGCTGCCGCTGCACCGCGGCGGGAAGATTCTCTACCGCCGGTTCGACTGCGCTTCCATGCAGCTGCAAAATGCCGTGGAGACCGCGCCGAAAAAGCTCGTTGTTGCCGAGGGGGCATACTCCATGCATCCGGAACTCGCGCCATACTACGATCTTTCCGTTTTTCTCGATATCTCCCCGGAATTGCAGCGCGAGCGCATTTCGCACCGCAACACACCGGAGAAGGCGAAGCGCTTTTTCACCGAATGGATCCCGATGGAGCAGGCGTACTTTGCCGCGTTCGATATCCCGGCGCGGTGCACGCTGCGCATCCCCATAAAATAAATAATAAGGAGCACTAATGGAGGCAAAGGACATGACCGAAAAGGAAAAAAATGCTCCGGCATTTGCTGTATGACGCGAACTACGACGAAGCTCTCGCCAAAGAGCGCGACGCCGCCAAGGCGCTGTGCCACCTTCAACCTTCTCTCCCCGTCCGATAAGCAGGGGCAGCAGGATATTCTGCGGCAGCTTCTCGGCAAGACCGGCGAACACTTTACCGTCACCGCACCGTTCTGGTGCGACTATGGCTACAACATTGAGCTCGGCGAGAATTTTTATTCCAACCACAATCTCGTCATTCTCGACGCTGCTGAAGTCCGGTTTGGGGATAACGTGTTTATCGCGCCGAACTGCGGCTTTTATACGGCGAGGCACCCCATCGACGCTGAGCGCCGCAACAAGGGGCTCGAATACGCCTACCCCATCACCGTCGGCGACAATGTGTGGATTGGCGGCGGCGTGCAGGTGATGCCCGGCGTTACGATCGGCAGCAATGTGGTGATCCGCGGCGGGAGCGTCGTCGTGAAGGATATCCCGGATAACTCCGTCGCCATAGGCAACCCCTGCCGGGTGATCCGCCCCATCACGGAGGCGGACCGGAACACCGTCTGGGACCGATAAGAGGCAGGCGGAAAGCGGAGTCCGAATAAGAAAACATAGATTTTCTCCCGCAGACGTTGTCTGCGGGGGAAAACTGTTTACAGCCATCCGGCGAAGAATTTTTCATTGGAACAAGGCGCTTTTTCGCGGCAATGCTTTGTGCATTGCAAGGAAAAGGAACGCAGTCCCGGCGGAAAAGGCTCGGCGAAGGGGCTATGATTTCTTATGAGGAAGTAGCTAAAAGGCTTGTGTTTTTTTGCAGCACACTATATATTGTAGTCAGAAGACCATAGACCCACAGAAAGGAGAACGCCCATGGACGACAACAGCTTCGGCGCGCGTCTGGCGGCGGCGCGCCGCGCCGTGGGGTATAACCAGACGGAGGTGGCAAAATACATCACTGAGGCGGGCTTCCCGGTGCGGACGCAGGCGGTGAGCAAGTGGGAGCGCGGCACAACGCTGCCGAGCGCCCGCCAGCTCGTGGAGCTCTGCCGGCTCTACCATATCCGGGACGTGGTCGCAGCGTTCGCGCCCGCGGAGGAACGGCACGCCGTGCGGACGCTGCCGCTCTACCGGCTGGCGGTATCCGCCGGTACGGGTGAGCGGCTCGACGGGACGGATTATGACACCGTCGAGGTCGGCGACGAGGTATCGCCGAACGCAGACTTTGGCGTGCGCATTGCCGGAGACAGCATGGAGCCGCGCTTTGTTCACGGACAGATCGTCTGGGTGCACCGGCAGGAAACGCTCCGTTCCGGCGAGATTGGCGTATTCCTCTATAACGGCGCGGGCTACTGCAAGCGGCTGGAGCGTGCACCGGGACGGGTGGAGCTTGTGTCGCTCAACGCGCGGTATGCCCCCATCCGTGTGACGGCGGAGGACGAGCTGCGCGTGTTCGGGCGCGTCGTCGGCTGACTTGCAATTCCGGCTTCGCATAGTTATAATGGCAAATATAACCGCGCGATCGCGCGGTTTGCTCTCAATCCAACAACAAAGGAGTTTAACTTATGCAACTCACGGCTCTGGCGCTGTGGCTGAATACGGCCTTTGCGGGCTTTGACGAAGCGGTCGCAACCGCGATCCATCAGCTCTATGTCGCCGCCGGGTGGTTCTTCACCCCGTTCCTCTCGTTTATTTCGCTCCTTGGCAAGGGCGGCATCTTCCTTATCCTGCTCTCCATCTGCCTGATGCTTTTCCGCAAAACGCGGCGCTACGGCACAACGATGCTGCTTGCGCTCGCCATCGGTGCTTTGGTGACAAACGTCTGCTTTAAACCGCTTGTCGCACGGCCCCGCCCGTATACGCACGACGGCAGCATCTTCCAGCAGTACTGGGAAATGCTCGGCAAGCACACCGAAAGCGACAAAAGCTTTCCCTCTGGCCACATGACTGCCGCGATGGCGGCCTCGCTCGCGGTGTTCCTCCGCGGCAACAAAAAGGTCAGCTGGACAGCGCTTCTCTTCGCGCTTGCCATGGGCGTTTCGCGCATTTATCTCAGCGTACACTATGCTACCGACGTGCTCGGCGGCGTGATTACCGGCTCGATCGGCGGCTTTGCCGGATATGCAATCTCCAAGCGCATCCCGGAAAGCTTTTATACCGCCGACCTCCGGGATTATATCGGCAAAGCAAAACAGAAAAAGAGCGGCGGCAAGGGCGGGGCGGCCAATACCGCGGCGGAGCCGGACGACGGACGCCGCCGTACTCTCGTAATCGACGGGGCGAACTTTTCCACGATGGACGGTCTGTTCCGCGAGTTCAACCGCCTCTTTGATGTGGGGCCGGACGAGACCATCCGCAGTCTCGATGCGCTCAACGACCTGCTCGGCGGCGGTATCGGCAAGATCCCGGCGGGGGCGCGGCTGCACATCCGCTGGCTCAACTCCGAAAAGAGCCGCGAGGACTTCGGCTACGGCGCCACGGTGCTCTACTATGAAAAGCTTCTGCGCCGCTGCCACCCGAACAACCGCCCGCGCATGGAAGCCCTTCTTGCCGAGGCGCGCCGGGGCGAGGGCGAAACGCTCTTTGAAAAGCTCACCGCGCTCATCGCCCGCACCGACACCGGACACGACTGCACGCTCTCTCTCGAATAAGCTGCAAGAAAACGCCCCGCCGCACGAAGCTCGTGCGGCGGGTTTTGTGCTGTATACGAAAAGGAAAACCCCTCAGGCACGGCACTATGTGCCGTGCCTGCTCCCCTATCAGGGGAGCCAAGCCGGATTATCGCGGACTTACTTGCCTCCCCTAAAAGGGGAGGTGGCAAAACCTGAGGTTTTGACGGAGGGGTTTGGGCTCTCTCTGTGGGAGCAGTCAGCGGCATAGCCGCTGACTGGAAGAGTCATATCTTCACCCGGAACGTGATGGTATCGCCGTTCACGCTGGCCTCAATCGTGCCGCCGTGCGCCTCGGCGGTGGCGCGCGCGATTGAAAGGCCGATGCCTGTGCCGCCGATGCGTGTCGAGTGCGACTCATCCGCGCGATAAAACCGGTCGAAGAGCCGCGTCACGTCGATGCTCTCCGCGCCCTCGCAGGTATTGGAAACGATAATCTCGTTTTTCCGCCCGGCGCGCCGCGCCGAAAGAGAGATGCTGCCGCCCTCGGGCGTGTACTTGTTGGCGTTATCCAGCAAAATGGACACCATCTGCTGCACCGCGGCGCGGTCGCCCGTCATGGTGAGACCGTCCTCGATATTCTGCGTATAGCTCCGGCCGCGCGAGCGCGCAAGGGATGTGAACGGCTCGGCGGTTTCCCACACGGCGTCGCTGAGCGAAAACTCCGTGCGTTTCGGGAAGGGATTTTCCTCGTCGAGCCGCGAGAGCGTCACAAGATCGGAAATAAGCCGCGAGAGGCGGACGCTCTGGGATTGGATGTTTTTTACCCACTCGTCGTCCTCGTACTCCATCGCGAGCACATCTGCGCTCGTCGAAATGGCGGTCAGCGGCGTTTTCAACTCATGGCTGGCATTGGTGATGAACTGCTTCTGCATGGCGAGATTGCGCATATACGGCGCGATGGCGCGCCGCGAGAAGAGCAGCACGAGCAGAAACACAACGACCAGACACCCGCCCGCCACCGCAGCGGTGATCCAGAAGAGTGCGCGGATCGAGTGCAGCTCGCGCTCGGAGTTGAGGAAAATGACGCTCGTGCCGCCGTCGGAGGCGGATACGAGATAGCGGTAACCCTTATAATAGCCGTGCTGCCGGGAAAGCGCGAGCACGTCGGCGGCATACGCCTCGGCTTCGCCGCGCGAGATGGAGGCAATGAAATCCTGATCGACCTGCGAAAGCTGACCGTCGGCATCGTACCGCACGGAGAAATACCGGAACATATACGGCACCTCCGGCGAGAAGTTCTTCCCGCCGCCGATGCGGGGGACCGGAACATCGCCGTCCGGGAGCGCGGTGCCGGCCTCCCCGTCGGGCTTGTCCGGCGGCATTTCGCCGTTCGTGGGCGCGCTCTGCGAGCCCAGCGCGAGCAGCTGCGATAGCGTATTGTCCTGCTGCGAGGCAACGCTCCGGTAGTTTCCGGCGTTCACCACGCAGAACAGCACAAGGATCACAGCGGTAAACGCCGCCATGGCCGCGCCGACAAACCGGCGCTGCATTTTCTTCAGCATGATGTCTCCTCCAGCGTATACCCCGCGCCGCGGATGGTTTTGATCTCAATGCCGGAGCCGATCTCCCGCAGCTTTTTTCGCAGGAAGCCGATGTACGTCCACACAACGTCGATCTCCGCGTCGCTGTCCAGCCCCCAGATTTTGTCCATGAGGCGTTCAGCGGAGAAGATCTGGTGCGGGTGGCGCAGGAACAGCTCCATAAGCTGGAATTCCTTGTTGTTCAGGCGCACCTCGCCCCCGGCGGCGCGCAGAAGGTAGGCGCTCGCGTCCAGCGTCGTGCCGCCGAAGGAGAGCACGTCCGGCGCATAGGCGCTGCTGCGCCGCACGAGCGCGCGCACCCGCGCGAGAAATTCCCCCGCCGCAAAGGGCTTGGGCAGATAGTCGTCCGCTCCGGCGTCCAGCCCCGCGATGCGGTCTTCCACCTCGCTCTTGGCCGTGAGAAAGAGTGCCGGCGTCGTGATGCCGCGCCGCCGCGCCGCCGTCAGCACCGAAATGCCGTCCATGCCGGGCATCATGATGTCAAGCACGAGCGCATCGTATTCGCCCGCACAGATATAGTCGAGCGCGTCCGTACCGTTGTGGACAACATCCACGGAATATTTGTTCTTTTCGAGCATGAGCCGCAGTGCTTTCGCGATGCTCACCTCGTCCTCGGCAATAAGAATGCGCATAGAGATCCCTCCCTTGATGGGTATAATATTATATCCCAAGCTGAAATGCGCCTGAAAAAATCCGGTCGAAAAAAGTTTTTTCTTCCGCGTCTTTACAATTTGTTCGCCGGATTTTTCGATTCGGTTTCAGGTGTGCCCGGTATGATGCAGCCATGCTCCGCAGCACGGGAAAGCGCGAATGACCCGGCGCTGTGTTAAGAGGTAACTGCCCACCGCGGCTTGGCCGAAAGCGGCAGACCAACAACGACCGCCGCAGGGCGTTTATTATAAAGAAAAACCGGCTTTCCCGCACAAATGCGGCGAGGGCCGGTTTTGTATCCTTGTGAAGTTTGCCGCTTTTCCTTTTTGCCGGTGTGGAGTATAGTATCCACGCGAAAAATAAAAGGGGTTTTCTGTGTGGAAAGACAGTTGACGGAAGGCCGCCCGTTCGGTGTGCTGCTGCGGTATGCGCTGCCGGTGCTCGGCGGGAATCTCTTCCAGCTTTTCTATACGCTCGCCGACACGGTCATCGTCGGCAAAACGCTCGGCGCGGACGCGCTTGCCGCCGTCGGTTCCACGGGCATTATCAGCTATTTTGTTCTCTGCTTCGTGCAGGGGCTGACCGGCGGCTTCGGCATCTGCCTTGGTCAATGCTGCGGCGCACGCGACGAGACCGGCATGCGCCGGAGCGCTGCGGTGTCGTGGGCGCTCTCGGCGGTATTCACGGCGCTGCTCACACCAATCGTGTGTGCTCTCGCCCGGCCGGTGCTCAGCTGGATGCAGACGCCGGAGGACATCTTTGCCGATGCCTACGCCTATCTCTTCGTGATACTGCTCGGCACCGGTGCGACGGTATTTTATAACATCATTTCCTATATGCTGCGTGCGCTCGGCGACAGCCGCACGCCGCTTGTCTTCCTCGTGCTCTCCTCGCTGCTCAACATCGGGCTGGATATTCTCTTCATCGTGCCGTTCCGTATGGGTGTCGCGGGCGCGGCGTGCGCAACGGTGCTCAGCCAGCTCCTCTCAGCGGCGCTCTGCACGCTCGTCGGGCTGCGGAAATACCCGGTGCTCCGCACCCGCCGGGCAGATTTCACGGGGAGCCGGATCGCCGCGGCGCGCCATCTTCGCGTCGGGTTTCTCATGGGCTTTCAGATGTCCGTGATGTGCATTGGGCAGCTTGTCGTGCAGGCGTGCGTCAATTCTCTCGGCACGGCGGCGGTGGCGGGGTATACCGCCGCGACGAAGGTCGATCAGCTCTCGGTGCTCGTCAATACGGCGTACCAGATCGCCATCTCCGGCTACGTCGCGCAGAACTACGGCGCACACCGCTTCGACCGCATCCGCGCAGGCGTCCGCGCCTCCCTCGTTCAGATCGAGAGCGCGAACGTCCTCATGTGCGCGGTAATGCTGCTCGCGAGGCGGGCAATCGTGTCGCTTTTCATCGATGCGCCGACGGAGGAGATCCTCTCCTCTGCCGGAGGATATCTCACCGTGGTCGCGCCGTTTTACGTGGTGCTCGGCCTTCTCATCGTCTACCGCTCCACGGTGCAGAGCATGGGCAACAGCACCGCGCCGTTTCTTGCCTGCGTTGTCGAGCTCGTGATGCGCATCGGCGGCGCGCTGGGACTTTCGCGCGTGCTTGGTTATACGGGTGTGTGCTTCTCCTCGCCGCTCGCGTGGATTGGCGCAACGGCGCTGCTCATTCCGTTTTATATCCGCGAAATACGGAAAGGGAAGGCTATTGCTGCATAAAAGATTAAAAATAGCGTTCTTCACCCGGCTCGCCCGGACGAAGAACGCCTCTTTTTCATTGAATTTCTTTCAGCAGCTCCTCCGGCGTTGTGCCGAAGAGCTTTGCAAGTGCGATGAGGTTTGCCGTGCCAGGATCGGACGCGCCGCTCTCCCACTTGGACACCGCCTGCCGGCTGACGCCCAGCGCCTCCGCTACGAACTCCTGTGTCATTCTGCACTCCGTCCGGCGGCGCTTCAATACTTCGCCGAGCGATCTGGCACTTGCCGCCTTCTCTTTTCGCACCGGCTCGGAACGGATGTACTTTCGCAGAGCTTTGATGAGCAGCACGAGCACATAAACGCCCACGGCCACAATCAGGAGCGGCACGACGGTCGCAAGGATGGAAAAACGCATAACCAATAACCCCCTTTACGCCGTCAATATAGCATCCCGCCGCCGGTTGCGCCACCAACTATCGCGCAACCTTTCCCGCTGACAGCTGCCCCGCCCGAAAAACGATTCGGGCGGGGTGTTGGCTATATTGCGTATGTTCAGGCGTTGATGGGGATGGCGTCGAGCAGTGCGTCGATGTCGGCGTCGGTCGTCGCCCAGCTCGTGCAGAAGCGCACCGCGCTCATGCCGTCGGGCAGAGACTGGATGTGGCTGCACGAAAACTCCGGCTTGAGCCGCTCGATGAGCGCGTCCGGCAGGATGGGGAACTGCTGGTTGGAGGGAGACTCGATCAGGAACGTCCAGCCGCGGGCGCGAAACCCGTCACGCAGGCGCAGCGCGAGCCGCACCTCTTCCGCACCGATGCGGTCGTAAAGCCCGTCCTTGAACGCCGCATAAAACTGCACACCGAGCAGACGGCCCTTGGCCAGCATGCCTCCGTTCTGCTTGATGAAGTAGCGGAAATCCCTGGCAAGCTCCGGTGCGGAGAACACCGCCGCCTCGCCGAAGAGAAGACCCATTTTTGTGCCGCCGATCGTGAACACATCGCACATGTGCGCCATGTCCGCAAGCGTATAGTCACACGCCGGGCTGTAGAGCGCCGCGCCGAGACGCGCGCCGTCAATAAAGAGCGGGAGATGGCGCGCTTTGCACACGGCGTAAAGCGCTTCCAGCTCGCTGCGGGTATATACGGTACCGTATTCCGAGGGGTTCGAGATATACACCATGCCCGGCTGCACCGTGTGCTCAAAGCTCGCGTCCGCGTAGTGTGCGCGGCAAAGCTCTTCGACCTGCTCGGCGGTGAGCTTGCCGTCTTTGTGCGGCACAGTCAGCACCTTGTGGCCGGAGTTTTCAATCGCACCGGTCTCGTGTACGGCAATGTGGCCGGTGTCCGCCGCGACAGCGCCCTGATGGGGGCGCAAAAGCGAGGCGATCACGGTGCGGTTGACCTGCGTGCCGCCGACGAGAAATTGTATCTCGCCTTCCGGCAGTCCGCAGCGCTCGCGCAGCAGGGTGCGGGCGGCCTCGCAGTGGGGGTCCTCCCCATAGCCGGGAGTCTGCTCGCCGTTTGTTTCAATCAGCGCCCGGAGTATATCGGGATGCGCGCCTTCCAGATAATCGCTTTCAAACCGTTTCATCATATTCCATCCTCAGCAAGAATCGTTCTTTATTTTCTGCGGTTCCCCGCACATATAGAGTACTCCCGCTGAGCGAATACGTCAACTCCGATTCTGTGCCGCGCGGCAATTCTTTCCGGTATTCGATCCATACGCTGCGCAGCGCATGCGTACGCGTAAATTCCTCCGGCAGCAGATCCTGTCCCCAACGGAGATAGAGGCAGTTGTTGAGATGGCCGTTGCCGTCGGTCTCGGCGTCCGTCACGCGGCGGCTGCTGTGCTTTGGAAGCTCAATGGGGAACGGGATGGGCTTGAACACCGCGGGCAGCTCGCCCTCGACCGTCGCGCGCGAAACGACCGCCCAAGCGTGATCTTTGGTAAGCGAGCGGCTTTCGATATCCATGATGACCCAGATCGAAACGGCGTAGAGAAGCGCTTCGCCATTCTCACCGACAATACGGTAATGCCGCCAGAACAGCCCGTGCGACTGCCGCCCGACCCAGGTATCGAGAAACACGCGCTCCCCCACGGCGGGCAGCCGGGAGACGCGCATCTCCGTGCGCGCAAGCGCCCAGAAGCAGCCCTTCGTCACGGCGATATCCTGCCCGACGCCCAGGGAGGCGTGGTGTACCGCGGCGATCTCCTGAAACCGGTGGGCGAGCGCGTCGGGACGGATGCGGCCAAAGCCGTCCGCTTCCTCCGGTGTGAATACGATCTCCTCGCGGTAAATGCCTTCCGGCAGAGCTTGTGCACACATGATGAAACCTCCGTCACATATAACGCGAATATCGTCATATCTTGTGTACTATATTAGCAGAGCCGGATAACGAAATCAATATACGATTTCGGCAAAAGTGTAAGGTGGAACAAAACTGTGAGATTGGATATTGATTTTTGACGATAATGCCGTAAAATAGAGAATACAATATAAAATGGGAGAAAAAGAGAGATGACGCTGGATAAACTGCGCGTAGGACAATCGGGGATCATCCGAAGCGTCGGAGGCGAGGGAGCTCTCCGGCTCCGGCTTCTCGATATGGGAGTCATTCCCAAAACGCACGTCACCGTAACACGCATTGCGCCGATGGGGGATCCGGTGGAAGTGTTTCTGCGCGGATATACGCTCTCGCTGCGGCTGGAGGACGCCGCCAAGGTGGAGGTGGAGCTCGCATGAGATTTGCACTTGCCGGGAACCAGAACTGTGGCAAAACGACGCTCTTCAACCAACTCACCGGAAGCAATCAGCACGTCGGCAATTTTCCCGGCGTCACGGTGGACAGCAAAAGCGGCACCATCCGCAACACGAAGGGCGACGAGGTCGTCGATCTGCCGGGTATCTATTCGCTGCGGCCATACTCCGCCGAGGAAATCGTAACGCGCGATTTTATTCTCGATGGCCGGCCCGACGGCATCATCAACATCGTGGATGCCACGAACATTGAACGCAATCTCTATCTCACGCTGCAAATGATCGAAATGCAGGTACCCATGGTGCTTGCTTTGAACATGATGGACGAGGTTCGCGCCAACGGCGGCACGGTCGACACCGTGAAGCTCTCGGAGCTGCTTGGCATCCCGGTCGTACCGATCAGCGCAGCGAAGGGCGAGGGCATCGCCGATCTGACGGAGCTCGCCTGCCGCACGGCCTCTGCCGGGCGCAAGCCGCAGGTGTATGACTTCTGCCCGCCGGGGCCGGTGCACCGCTGCATCCACGCCGTGACCCACGTGGTGGAGGATCATGCCGAGCGCGCCCGGATGAGCGCCCGCTGGGCGGCCATGAACGTGATCGAAGGCAACGGCGACATTGTCGCGCGTCTCGCGCTCGACGAAAACGAGCTGGAGCTGTGCGAGCACAGCATCGTGGAGATGGAGCGGGAAACGGGACTCGACCGCAACGCCGCCATCGCCGACATGCGCTATTCGTTTATCGAGTCGGTCTGCGCCGAAACGGTGAAAAAGCCTGAGGAGAGCCGCGAGCGGAAGCGCTCGCGCGCCATCGATAACGTTCTCACGCACCGCGTATTTGCCCTGCCGATCTTCGTCGGCATCATGCTGCTGGTGTTTTATCTCACGTTCGAGGTGTTCGGCGCCTTTCTTTCCGATCTGTTCGCCGCAGGGATCAACGCTCTGGCGGGACTGGTGGACACGGCGCTCACGGCCTACGGCATCAACCCGGTCGTACACTCGCTCGTGATCGACGGGCTGTTCGGCGGCGTCGGCAACGTTGTGGAATTTTTGCCGGTTATCGTGGTGCTGTTCTTCTTCCTCTCCATGCTGGAGGATACCGGATATATGGCGCGCGTCGCCTTCGTGATGGACAAGCTCCTGCGCCGCATCGGCCTTTCCGGCAAGAGCATTGTGCCGATGCTCATCGGCTTCGGCTGCACCGTTCCGGCGGTCATGGCAACGCGGACGCTCACGAGTGAGCGCGACCGCCGCATGACCGTGCTGCTCACGCCGTTTATGAGCTGCAGCGCCAAGATCCCCATCTATTCCGTGTTCGTCGCGGCGTTTTTCCCGAAGTATAAGGCGTTCGCCATGGGCGGGCTGTACTTCTTCGGCATTCTCGTTGGAGTGCTTGCGGCGCTTGTGTTTGGAAAAACGCTTTTCCGCGGCAATCCCATCCCGTTTGTGATGGAGCTGCCGAACTACCGCATGCCCTCCGCGCGCACAACGCTTCAGCTCATGTGGGACAAGGCGAAGGACTTTCTCCACCGGGCCTTTACGGTCATCTTTTTGGCAAGTCTTGTGATCTGGTTTTTGCAGACGTTTGATACACGCATCAACCCCGTTTCGGACAATTCGCAGAGCCTCCTTGCCGCGCTCGGCGGGCTTCTCGCGCCGCTTTTCGCGCCGCTCGGCTTTGCCGACTGGCGCGTGTGCACCTCGCTCATCGCGGGGTTCATGGCAAAGGAAGCCGTGGTCAGCACGCTCGGCGTGCTCACCGGCGGCGCGGCGCTCTCCACGCTCTTCTCCGTGCGCAGCGCAGCGGCGTTTCTTGTGTTCACGCTGCTGTATACGCCCTGCGTGGCGGCGGTTGCGGCGATCCGGCGGGAGCTCGGCTCGGCGTGGAAAACGCTCGGCGTCGTGCTGTTCCAATGCCTGCTCGCCTGGGGGCTTGGCACGGCGGTCTATCAGATCGCGCTGCTTATCTGATTGATAGGAAAGACATCCTATGTCCATAGCGGATATTGTCATTTTGCTCGGCGTTGCCGTGTGGGCGGTAATCGCCGTAAAGCGCGGCTGGAAAGACCGGAAGCACGGCTGCGGCGGAGACTGCGGCCGCTGCTCCGGCGGCTGCGATAAGGAGAACAGACCATGAAGAGATATATTGTGCCGCTGCTCGCGGCATGCCTGCTGCTGACGGCGGGCTGCGCCAAAGCGCCGGACACGGCAGAGCCCTCCGCCGGTCCGACCGCGGCGGCGAGCGCCGCGCCGGAGACGACGGAAGCGCCGGCGCCGACGCCGGAGTCAACGGCGGAACCGACGGCCGCGCCGCGCTTTGCCGCGGGAGAAGAGACCGCGTATGTCCTCTGCGAGGGCAAGAGCGATGGGGCAAAGGCGCTCAGCGTCTGGCTTCGATCCTCGGGGATGGACGCGGCGGAAAGCTTCGTCCCCGACGGACTGGATACGCCGATGTACACGCTCCCGACGGCAGAGCGCGCGTCGGGAGAAATCCCTGCGGCAACGGACGAGACGCGCCATGTGCGTGTCGCGGCGGATACGGAGCTTTTGGAGAGCGGCATTCTTGCCGTATGGCTCCCGGCGTTTGAATCCGCAACCGGGTACATTGCCGAGGTCTACGCCGGGGACGCCTCCGTCCTTGCGGCCATGGCTGCCGGCGGCGAGGCCGATGTGCTGCTCATGAAGAAGGCCGATGCGTCCGCTCTCGGCGCCGTGACGCACTACGGTGCGCGTTACGATCTTGTTTCCACGATCTATTCGGTCATTTGAAAGGATACACCATGAAACGATTTTTCCGTCATTTTGCTTTTGCCGCGTTCGGCGTAAGCATCCTCTGTCTGGCGCTCGGCGTAGCCATGCTGATATGGACGGCGACCGCCATGAAATGGATCAGCTACGGCTTCGGCGCGGTGATGATCCTCTCGGGCATATTGCAGATCGCCTCATACCTTACCGGCGAGCGCGTCGGCCTGCTGCGAAAGCTGCTGCTCATCTCCGGCATCATCGCCGCGGTAGCGGGCGTCTGGATTTTGCTCACACAAAGCCTCGCAGAGCAGATCATGCGCCTCACGGTCATCGTGATGGGCGTTGTGCTGCTCTACCACGGCTTTATGGACTGCAAGCACGGGCTGGATATCAAAAGCTGCGGTACCGGCGGCTGGACGGCGGCTCTTGTGCTGGGCGTGTGCATCTGCGCGGCGGGCGTGCTGCTGCTCGTGAATCCCTTTGAGAAGAACGATACGCTCCTGTTCGCCGCGGCGCTCGGCTTCCTGCTCGACGGCATTTCCGGCCTCTTTACCACCGTGGCGGTGGCGCACGGAAAGTCGCACGCCGAATTTCTTGCCGGGCAGGCGCCTGTGATCGAGCTTGACCCCGCCGAAGCGGCGGAGACGCTGCCGGACAGCAAGGCCGAGCCTCTCCCGGAAAACGAAGCCGCTCCGGCGGAGACTGAAACGGCAGAGAACGCCGCAGCCGAAGCGGAAGCTCCGGCGGAGAAAGAGTGACAAATAACGAAAAAACCCGTATGGCCGCGGCCATACGGGTTTTTCGTTCGCGGGTTTCGTTTGAGAGCACTCAGCGCTTCCAATGCTTGAGCTGCGGCACGACGGCTTCCATGTGCGCGCGGACCTGCTCCGCGGGCCACGCCTCCGTCGCCATATGCTCCACGCAGAAATTGATGAGCTGCTCGGCGCTCTCGTACTTGAATTCGCCGCCGGAGTAGCACCATTTGCAGTATTCCTCGTTGAACGAGCCGTCCGGCTCATGGCTCGTTATGGCGTCCTCGAGCGGCATGCCGCAGCATTGGCAGATGTTCTGGCGCGGCGAGCCGAGAAGCGTGTTGATGGATACGTCAAAGAGCGCGGACAGGCGCTTGAGCGTTTCCGTGTTGGGGAGCGTTTCGCCATTCTCCCAGCGGGACACTGCCTGCCGGGTAACGAAAAGCTTCTCCGCAAGTTCCTCCTGCGACAGCTTATCCCGGTTCCGAAGCTGCAAAATCACATCTTTTGTTTCCATATTCCGATCACCTCTTGGAAAATTATACCCGAAGCTGCCGCAATAGGCAAGCAACGCGCTGTTGCCTCTGCCTGGCGTTGGAATCCGGCGGCGGAAGTTTTCCGGTACGATCTCACATCGCTGCCAGACCTTTCGTAAGGCGCACGGACGTTCGGCTCCGCCGCGCAGCAGGACGTTAATCCACACATGTGACAAACCTTGAAATCTGTAGCAGTTTTTTTCGGCTTTCCGGGTTGAAAAACGGTAAAAATGCTCTATAATGTTTAATATTGTCAATCGGTTATGGGGTGGTTCTCATTCGCTGGGGCGTTTTCTTCCTGCTCTGGGCAGGGATGATGGTTTTTCATCTGGTCACATATTTCGGCTCGCAGTATCTTGAAGGCGAGCCGCACACCGTGGGCGGTGCGCTTGACGAGTGCATCCCGTTCCGTCCCGGCTGGATTTATATGTACAGCTCGTGGTTCGTGCTGCTTTTTGGCGTACCGTTTCTTCTCAACATCGTCGCGCCGGAGCTTTGTCTCAAATACATGCTCGCGCACAGCATCGATCAGCTTCTGAGCAACATCATTTATCTCATCTATCCGACGACGTTCGAGCGCCCCGTACCGCCGAAAAAGGGGCTGACCGGCTTCGTCATCGGCACCGTGTACGGCGCGAACCACCGCTTTCTCAACTGCGCGCCGAGCGTGCATTGCTCGGTGTCGTTCCTCTTCGCGTTTGCTGCGCTTGCAGCGCCCATGCTGCCGCTGTGGCTGCGAATCGTGATCGTTGTGTGGTCGCTCGCGATCGTCGCCTCAACGATGCTCGTCAAGCAGCACATGGTCATCGACGCCGTGACCGCGCTGCCGGCCGCCGTGGTCTGCTGGCTGCTCGCGGGGCTCGTAAATTTCTCCTCGCTTGCCGCAAAATTTTCTTAACGCAACCAGACAGCCAAATGTCCGCCATGTTTCAAATGAAACACGGCGGACATTTTTACGTTGCTTATTTCAGGGCGCGGCGCAGCGCGTCGGTGACGGTCTGCACGGTCTCGCGCGTGAGATACGGGTGCATCGGAAGACTCAGCACCGTGGCGCACAGCTCCTCCGTCACCGGGCAGGGAACGTACTGCTTCAGGCCATCAAACGCCTGCTGGGTGTGCATCGGCTTCGGATAATACACCATGGTGGGAATTCCCTGCGCCTTGAGCTCGGCCTGTACACGGTCCCGCTCTTCCCGGCTGCGCAGCCGGAGCGTATACTGCGCCCAGCTCGAATACCAGCCCTCCGGCACAACCGGCAGGATGGCCGGGATACCGGCGAGCGCTTCGTTGTACATCGCCGCGGCGGCATTCACATCCGCGAGTTCGTACTTTTCAAAGGCGTCCATCTTCACGAGCAGGATCGCCGCCTGGATGGTGTCAAGGCGGGAGTTCATGCCGATGCGAACGTTGTCGTACTTGAAAGAGCCCTTGCCGTGGACGCAGAGGGAGCGCACCATTGCCGCCGTCTCGTCGGAATCGGTGAACACCGCGCCGCCGTCGCCATAGCAGCCGAGAGGCTTTGCGGGGAAGAACGACGTGCACGCCGCGTCGCCGAAGGCGCCGTTGCGCTTGCCATGCAGCATGCCGCCGAAGCCCTGCGCCGCGTCTTCGAGGAGGAGAAGCCCGTGCTTTTCGCACACGGCGGCGACCGCCTCATGGTCGGCGGGCAGGCCGAAGAGATCCACGTCCACCACGGCCTTCGGCGTGAGCTTGCCTTCGGCAAGAACCGCCTCGATGGCTGCTTCCAGGCTCTTTGCATCCGCGTTGAACGTGTCGGCGCAGACATCATAAAATACCGGCGTGCCGCCCACAGAGGAGACGACCTCACCCGAAGCAAAGAATGTGAAGTCCGGCACGAACACAGCGTCGCCGGAGCCGATGCCCCACGCCATCATGCACAGCTCCAGCGCGTCGGTGCCGTTGCCGCAGGTGATGCAGTGCTTGCGCCCGACATAGGCGGCAAGACGCTCTTCGAGCGTTTTCACCTGCTCACCGCTGATGAAATGCGCGCCGGACGCCACGGCGGTCATGGCTGCGTCCATCTCCGGCTTCAAAACCTCATATTGTTTTTGCAGATCACGAAATTGCATTAGTCCTTTACCTCCGTAAGTCCGTTTTCGCCCTCGCGGTATTTCCGGCCGCATTTGGGGCAGGTCAGTCCATCCTTCAAAAGCTCGCCGCATTCGCACGCCCAGCCGCAGCGCCGCGCGGGGACGCCAAGCATCAGCGCATGATCCGGTACATTGTCCGTCACGACCGCGCCCGCGCCGATGAGCGCCCAGCGCCCGACGGTGTGGCCGCAGACGATCGTAGCATTCGCGCCGATGGACGCGCCCTCGCGGATGAGCGTTTTTTTATACCCGGCCGCGCCCTTGGGGTACTTCGCGCGCGGCGTGAGATCGTTCGTAAATACGCAGCTCGGCCCGCAGAACACGTAGTTTTCAAGCTCCACGCCCTCGTATACCGAGACGTTATTCTGCAGCTTGCAGCCGTCGCCGATGCGGACATTGTTCGATACGTTCACATTCTGGCCGAGCGAGCACCGCTCGCCGATGATAGCGCCCTTCTGGATGTGACAGAAGTGCCAGATCCGCGTACCCTCACCAATCTGGACGCCCTCGTCCACG
The DNA here is from genome assembly GCA_934511165.1 of uncultured Oscillospiraceae bacterium. Classification (GTDB taxonomy): domain Bacteria; phylum Bacillota; class Clostridia; order Oscillospirales; family Oscillospiraceae; genus Apopatocola. The sequence continues at coordinate 19,069 of CAKSWA010000019.1, forward strand.
ACGCTGGACGGATGCACATAGTATTCGCTCACCGGTCAAACCTCCCTACATAATCCATTGTCGCGCCGCGCTCCAACGGGAAGCGCACCGGCTTTCCGCTCGCAGCGGATTCGTAAATGCCGAGTATGAGCTCCAGCGCCTTTCGTCCCTCGATGCCGGAGCAGAGCGGCTCGCGCCCGGTTTCGATGACGTCGATCATATCGCGGTAGAGCGGCGTGTGACCCGTTCCCATGTCCGCAACGGCATATTTTCCGATGGAGCCCGGCAGCGAATCCGTTCCATCCGCAAACTGCCAACGCTCAACCTGATCGAGATACTTGCCGGACACGGACACCGTGCCGGTCTCGCCGAACACGGCGAGCGCATCGCTGAGGTTATTCGGGAACACGTTTACCGTGCCCTCGACGGTCGCATAAGCGCCGTTTTTAAAGCGGATGAGCGCAAGTCCCATGTCCTCAGCCTCGATGTACGGGTGCGTCAGGCGGTCGGTGTAGGCGAACACCTCCTCCACGTCGCCGAAGATCCATTGCAGAAGGTCGGTATAGTGGATGCACTGGTTCATGAGTGTGCCGCCGTCGTTTTTCCAGGTGCCGCGCCATTTTCCGGCGTCAAAGTATGCCTTGTTGCGGTTGCGGCGGATCTGCGCTGCGCCGTGCAGAAGCTTCCCGAAGCTGCCGTTTTCCGCTTCCGCGTGCAGCGCGCGCATCGACGGGCAAAACCTCACCTGATGGTTCACGCAGAGCTTCACGCCGTTTTTCTTTGCGGCTTTGATCATCGCGTCCGCGTCTGAGAGCGAGAGGGCGATCGGTTTTTCGACGATCACGTTCGTCCCGGCTTCCAGGCAGTCGCAGACGATCTGCCGCTTGATGCCGCTACCGAGAGCGACCGCCGTAAGGTCGGGATGCTGCTCGGAGAGCATGGCGTGATAGTCGGCATAGAGCTTCACGCCGCCGCGCTTTTCCTCGGGGATCAGCGCGAGCGCCTTTTCACGGTTTTCCTCCACAAGATCGCAGAGCGCTGCGATCTCCAGCCCGGTTTCGAGCGCGGCGCGGATATGGTTGGCGCAGATCATTCCGCAACCGATGAGAGCGTATTTCATACGGTGTTTTCCTTCTTTATCAAAAGCGTCCGCCGCCCCCTGCTCCCCGAAAGCAGGGACGGAAGCGGCGGAGTATTTTACCTCAGAGTATCTCAATATTGCCGCGCTCGGCGACGGCCTTCATGGCGTTTTTGGTGTCGAACACGAATTTGGCGTTTTTCTGCACGAAGTCATAATCCACATTCGTGTGCGCGGCGGTGACCATGACAAGGTCAGCACCGGCGACGGCTTCCTCCGTCAGCGCCGGAATGCCGGTCATGCTCATGCCCTTCCAGCGGAAGGACGGCACCCAGGGGTCATAGTAGCTCACGTCCGCGCCGCGCTTCTGGAGCTCCTTGATAACGTTGATGGCCGGGCTCTCGCGGAAGTCGGCGATATTCTGCTTATAGGCGACGCCGAGAACCAGCACTTTCGCGCCGTTCAGCGATTTTTTGAACGTGTTGAGAATGCGCGCGGCGCGGTCGACACAGTACTCCGGCATACGGTCGTTGACCATCATGGACGATTCGATCATCGAGGTATGGAAGCCGTATTCGCGCGCTTTCCAGCTCAGATAATAGGGGTCGAGCGGGATGCAGTGGCCGCCGAGACCGGGGCCGGGATAAAACGCCTGGAAGCCGTAGGGCTTGCTCTTCGCCGCATCGATCACTTCCCAGATGTTGATGCCCATGCGGTCGCAGAGGATGGCAAGCTCGTTGATGAGGCCGATGTTCACGTTGCGGTAGGTGTTCTCGAGGATCTTCTCCATCTCGGCGATGGCCGGAGAGGAGACCTTATAGACCGGCGCTTCGAGCACCGTTTCATACATGGCCGCGGCGATCTCGGTGCACTTGGGCGTGCAGCCGCCGACGACCTTGGGCGTATTCTTCGTCTTGTAGATCAGGTTGCCCGGATCGACGCGCTCCGGCGAGAAGGCGAGATAGAAGTCCTCGCCGCACTTGAGCCCGGACTTTTCCAGAATGGGCTTGCAGAGCTCCTCGGTCGTGCCGGGATACGTTGTGGATTCGAGCACAACGAGCATGTCCTTATGGACATAGGGCATGATGCTCTCCGTGGAGGCGCGGACATAGCTGATGTCCGGCTGCTGGTGGGCGTCGAGCGGCGTCGGCACGCAGATGCACACGCAGTCGCACTTCGCGGCGTCAGCAAAGTTGGACGTAGCGATAAGCTGCCCGGCCTTGACGAGCGCTTCCAGATCCTCGTTCACCACATCGCCGATATAGTTTTTCCCGGCGTTGACCATGTCCACTTTTTCCTTCTGCACGTCAAAGCCGTAGACCTTAAAGCCGGCCTTCGCCTTTTCCACGGCCAGAGGCAGGCCGACGTAGCCGAGACCGATAACGCCGAGCGTAGCTTCTCTTGCAAGCAGTTTTTCTTTGAGTCCCATATGTATTCCTCGATTCCGTTACGAAATTGAACATCGCAAATGCTGTTAACTTATAGATGATAGCACAGTTGCCGCTCCATTTCAATAAAAAGGGAGTTTTTCTGAACGCGCTATACCATTTCTTTCCGGGATTGCACCGTACGCGTCAAAAACGTTTGTAAAATATCGAACGGCATCTCACCGGGATAATCGTTTTTTGCGCAATCGCGGGTGCACTCGGAAAAATCGCCCTTGTATCGCGGGGCGTTTTCGTTGAATGCCGGGAGCTGCACGTATTTATCCGACGGGTACGGCGTGAAAAGCAGAGCCGGATACGGGCAGGACGAAAAACCGCTCTCGTACTGCTCCTGCTCTTTCGTTGTTACAAAGCAGCTTTCTACATACAGAGTATTCAGATCCATCCGTTCGCGCCGGCGGTACCATTTTTCCGCGTAGTCTGCCAGCTCCTCCGGCGACGTTACATGGTTGAAATGGAGCCGGATATCGCCGAGCATTACGATCGGGTAGGCCACTGCCCCGCCGCGCCGGACGCAAAGCTTTTCCGGGACAAGCGGCAGCGACAGATACCGGGGCAAATCGTTGATCAGCTTTACAAAATCGTCTGTATTTACGAACATGTTGATAAACGGCGAGTGCATTTCCATGCCGAGCGTATGATACATCAGCCCGCCCCAGCAATTATCGGAAAGAAATGTTATGCCGCGCTCTCGGAGCGAAACATACGCATCCATCCGAAAGCCTGGAATGCGGAGCGCGCGAGCCGGGATAATCTTTTCCGCCGGAATCCCCTCTACCGGCGAACAGCGCTCCGGAAAGCGCCTGTCCGGCTGCCGCTCTATGGTTTTTCCCCAACCGGTATAGTTTTGCCACTGTCGGAGCTTTTTCCGAGAAAAGAGCCGCGCCATAATTTTATAGTACAAGCACATGAGCGCCGGCGGAAGCAGACGCTTGATGCAGCTGCGGGTCTGATCGTGCCGGGCTGCGGACGAATTTTCCGTTGCAACAACATAGTCAAAGTCCAGATCTTTCAGCGCTTCCGGCGGATAAAACGGCAGATTCTGCCGTTCCGGCGGGACTGCGCCGCGCTCCGGTGCGGAAACGCCCAGAAGCTTCATCCGTCCCCCGGCCGTCTCATGGTCAAGGGTGCTCTCCAGCGTATCGTCCTTCCGGGGCGTTTGGTAGAATAGAATGCATTGGATCTCCATAGGTTCTCCCCTCTTCAGCCCTTTCGGATCTTTTTTGCCATGCCGCGGAAAATACTGAACACCGCATCGCGGAAATAGAGAAAATTCTCGTTTTTCCGGAACAGAAGAAACCAGAATCCGTTCGGCACAAGCGTGCAGACCACGCACTTGAGCACAAAGGCTCCGAGGGAATGTCCGGGTATGGCGCGGCAGAGCAGGTACACCATCGCCGCCGTGACGAGCACCAAAGCAAGCTCGGCAAAATACGTCCGGTAATACTCGGCGGCACTTTTCTGGAATACTTTTTTATACACCATGCCGGGGTCAAAGAGGATGACCGCGAACAGGCTCGCCGTTGTGCCGACGAGCGCGCCGGTGACACCCATGCCGGCCGGTCCGGTCAGAAGGACGGAAAGGCCGACGTTCAGAACCGTGGAGAGGACGTACCGGTAGCGCGTCTCATAATACATGCCGTGAACATCACGGTATTTGACGATCGCGCCCGCCAGTCCCTCAATCAGGAAGTTGAAGCACAGCAGCGTCCGGTCAAGCGGCGCGAGAAGCCATTTGGCATCGTGGAGCCAGATGTCCTGAATAAACGGGTCAAACAGCATCCAAAGGCAGATGGAAAACCAGCCGAAGATCCAGAAATACAGAAATTGGAGCGTATGGAAAAACTCCTCCTTCCGCTCTCTGGATTCCGTGGCGCAGAAATTGCCGAGACTCGTATGCAGCGAGCCGAAGATCGTGTTGGCAAGGGTCGTTACAATATTTTTGATGACGAGATAGTTGGAGTATACGCCGCTGTTCACCACGCCGACGAGGGCGGAGATCACGGTATTGTCGATGCCGTCGTTGAGCTTCCAGCAGATCTTGTTGGTCGCCGTTCCGAGCACGTTGCGGTAGATCGGCTGCTTTTCCTCCTTCGTCAGCGGGACAACATTTTTGTCCAGCATGTAGGGATACAGCTTATCGACCTTGCGGCTGACTGCGAGGTTTTTGGCAATCGTCATGACGATGCCGAGAATGGTATAGATATAAAAGTCCAGCGTCGGCGTATTGCGGAACAGGTACAGCGCGGCAATGCGCACCGCCGTCGTCGCAGCGGAAAAGGTCAGCGATATTGCCGTAACCTTATAGCCCTTCTGATACGCGGAGAGAATCTGCCCCTTGTAGGCAAAAAACCAGTAGGACGCCGTGGACGAGAGAATATTCAAAAAGAAGATCAGCCGCAGGTTGACAAGCTCCGTGCTTCCCTTGGCAAGATATGGGATCACCGGCACGAGCAGCGTTCCGAGTCCCAGGAACACCGCGCCGACGATGCGGAAAATGCGGCGGTAAAACGCCATCAGCGACTTGAGCTTCTCCACGTCGTTTTCCGCCGCGGGCTTGTACATGGCGTAGGCGATCGCCGCGTCAAAGCCGAGCTCCGTCAGGCTGAGCACCGTCAGCACGCTGCCGAACAGGCCGTTGATGCCCAGATACTCCTCTGAGAGCAGGGAGATGAACACCGTGCGCTCAATGAAGGAGAGCAGCGGCGATAAGAGTTTGCCGCTGATGCCGGCCAAAAAGTTTTTAAAAACGTTATCCTTACGCATACAGACTTCCTTGCAATTTGTCCCGCTGAAACGGCGGACGGCGTTTCAGTCGACTCTCTTTGCGAGATAATAGAACAGCCGCGGTGAAATGAGATGAACTGCCGCAGCGACGATCTTCCGCAGCGAAATGCGTTCGTACTGCCGGAAATAAAACCGGCGGTGGATTTTGGTAAGATACCGGCGCAGCATTTTCCGCTGCGTTTTCTCCAGCGCGGCGCACTTCTCATAATAGATATCCGCCATATGAACGATCCGAACGGAGATATACCGCCGGAGCGGCTCGGAGACCGTACCGGCCAGATCATAGATCGAAAGCCAGCTCGTCAGATGGTCGAGCCGGCGAAGAGAAAAGGTCTGCTTATGCATGGAGCTTCCGGTGTAAATATAATACCGGCAGACGATCTCATCCGTCACGGCATAGACATCGCACCGCGCCAGCAGCTCCGTGCAGAAGAGCGCATCCTCGCCGATCGCCAGCGCGGAAAAACGCGTGTCCCCGATCAGTTCCCGGCGGAACAGCTTGTTCCAGCAGACGAACAGCCAATCGGGATCGTCCAGAAAGAAGCTTTGCAGAATGTCCTTCGGCGTGCGGAACACGCCGGCTTTGAGAATATCGGCTTTCTCCTCGCCGTTTTTTTCCGGGTACACTTCCCGGACGCTGCCGCAGACGACCGGCGCGCTCTCGCGCTTTGCGAGGGTGAGCAGCGTTTTCAGAAAGTTTGGCTCATAGGCGTCGTCGCTGTCGAGAAAGGCGACATACTCCCCCGCCGCCGCGTCCAGCCCCGCATTTCTCGCCGATCCGACGCCGCCGTTGGGCTTGTCAATCACATGGATGCGCGGATCGGCCGCTTCGTATTCGCGGCAGAGCGCAAGCGAGCCGTCCGAAGAGCCGTCGTTCACGAGCCACAGCTCCCAATCCAGCTCGGTCTGCGCGAGAACGCTTTCCACGCTGCGCGAGAGCGTCTTTTCCGCGTTATAGACCGGTACGATCACCGAAACCTCAGCCATGCTTCCGCCTCACCTTTTCATAAACCTTTTCCAGTTCGGAGCAGACCGCGTCCTCCGAAAACCGGCCGCGGCAGTATCCGGTGATCGCCGCCGGATTGTAGGAGCCGTAATGCTCCATCATGGACGCCATCGCTGCGGCAAGGCCGTCCACATCCTCGATCTCCACGGCAAGCCCCGTCTCCGGGCGAACCAGCAGCTCCCACGCGCTGGTCTTCGTCATAATAACCGGCAGGCCGCACGCCATCGCCTCAATATACACGATGCCGAACGTTTCGACCCGGCTCGGCAGGACGAAGGCGTGGCTCCGGCAGAGCTGCCGGGCACACTCCCCGCGCGTCACCGCGCCGGTAAACGTCACTTTATCCCGCAGCCCCAGCCGTTTCGTCAGCGCCGCAAGAGCATCCTGCTCCGCACCGCCGCCGCAGATGGTCAGCGTGGTGTCCGGGTGTGTCTCCGTAAGCTTGGCAAAGGAGCGCAGCAGGATGTCAAATCCCTTTTTCTGCGCCAGCATCCCCACGGAGACGAACCGGAACGGCTTTGCCGGGATCGTCTCCCGCTCGCGCTCGAAGAAGGTTTCGCTCACCATGTTGGGAATCACGAGCACGTCTTTTTTCGGGCAGAGCGGCTGGATGCATTTTTTCAGCCCCGGCCCGACGGCGATCACCGCGTCGGCCGCGGAAAAGCTCCGCCCGATCCGGCGAAGCTGCTCTTCCGGCAGAAGCCCCCGCTCAAACAGCGTGGCATGCTCCGTTACAACAACGGGAATGCCAAACAGAAATTTCAGTGCGCGTGCGTATTTCAGATACCCCTCCGAATGAACGTGGATCACATCCGGCTTTCCGTTCGGAAACTCCGTGCGGAGAAAACGGCAGAGATAGCGCACAACACGGAAATACGTCAGATGGAAGCGCATGGGGGCGTGATGAAAGATATACTCCCGGAAGTTTCCTTCTTTTGTCACATCGCAGGAAACGGTTTTTCCGCCGTCGCTGCGCATGACTACGACGGTAACATCGTGGCCGCGGCGGGCAAGCGCCTGTGCCTGCTCCTTAAAGAAAATGCCGCTGAGCGGGCTTTCCTTTGTCGTATACCAGGACGGCATTACCAGAATTTTCATGCGTTTCCTTCTCCATGTATCGGGTTTCAGCAGATAGCGTCCGCTCAGCGGCGGACGACGCTTTCGTATACCGCCGTCAGCTGTTCGCAGACCGCTTTTTCCGAGAAACGGCTGCGGCAGATTTCCCGGATCGTATCCGGGTCATACGCGCTGTAGTTTTCCATTACGGATGCCGTTGCCGCAGCAAGGCCGTCCGCGTCCTCAATCTCCACGGCGAGCCCCGTCTCCGGCACGGCAAGCATTTCCCATGCGTTCGTTTTCGTCATAACGATCGGCAGGCCGCACGCCATAGCCTCTACAAAGACAACGCCGAACGTCTCCACGCGGCTTGCCAGAACGAAGGCATGGCTTTCGGCCAGGTATTCGCCGATCTTCTCTCTCGGCACGGCGCCGGTAAACGTGATGCGTCCGGCACAGGAGAGCTCTTTCGCCTGCGCTTCCAGCGCCTCTTTTTCCGAGCCGCTGCCGCAGATCGTGAGATGCGCGTCCGCGCCGGAGTCTATCAACCGGCCAAACGCTTCAAGCAGCAGATCCATGCCCTTGTTTTTTTCCAGCCAGCCCACAGAGATGAAGCGAAAGGGCCGCGCCGGTATGTCTTTTCGTGTTCGGGCGAAAAAGGCTTCGTTTACCAGATTCGGCAGAACCTGGATTTTCTTTCCGCCGCAGAGCGGCGCGATCGTTTCGCGAAGCCCCGGGCTGACGGCGAGCACGCCGTTGGCCTTTCTGTACGCGAGCGCCGCTTCGCGCAGCGCGTGCTTTGTCATGGTTCCACGCGCAAACCAGCTCACATGCTCCGTGATCACATACGGCACTCCGGAAAAGAGCCGCAGCACGGCGGCGTATTTTGCCGCGCCATAGGAGTGCACATGGATCACGTCCGGCTTGCCGCATTGACGCAGCAGAACCAGCATTTCGCGCAGAATGCGGAAGTATGTAAGATGAAACCGTACCGGCTTTACATGGATGAGATATTCCGTGAGATTCCCGCTGGTGCGCTTTTCCGTCTGCACGCCGCGCTCGCCGTCATTGTAGACCGCCATGACCGTGACCGTGTGACCGAAGCGCGCGAGTGCCGCCGCCTGCTCGGCAAAGAAGCTGCCGCTGAGCGGTTTTTTCTCCGACGGATACCAGGAAGGCAAAATCAGAATATGCATGATTCGTTACTTCTCCTGCGGCAGAAGCGCCGTTACCTCCTGCACCTCGGCGGCAATGCGCTCATCCCATGTGCGGAAGTTTTCGTCTGCAAATTTCCGGGCGTTTGCGCTCATCCGCGCGCGTTCCGCCGGATCGGCCAGCAGCGCGCAGATGGCCTCCGAAAGCTCCTTTACGCTGCCGTCCGGGAGCAGGATGCCGTTTTCTCCCTGCCGGACGACCGTAGAGGTGCCGCCGACATCGTAGGTGATCACCGGGGTGCCGCAGCGCAGCGCCTCCAGCGTCGGATTTCCCACGTTGGATATGGGGAAAAGCGAGAGGAACACGTCTGCCTGCCGGAGCCAGCAGAACACCTCGTCATGCGGAACCAAGCCGGCAAAATGCACGTTGTCCGTGATTTGCAGCTCGCGCGTCAGTGTCCGCAGATATTCCTCCTCCGGCCCATAGCCGCATATGACAAGCTGTGCGTTCGGAATCTTCTGGAGCACATCCGGGAACGCCTGGATCGCCAGATGCACCCTCTTATCCTGATGAAGGCGGCAGAGCGTCATAACGACCGGCGCGCCCTTTGGCAGCGCGGAGAAAAACGCCGGGGCGGGAAGCTCTCCCTCCGGCTTGTCCACGCCGTTGAGCCAGAAAAAGATCTTCTTGCTCCGGTTTCCCTGCCGCCGGAGCAGATCGTCGGTGCGCGTGCCGTCGTTGGCGGCAATGGCGATATCGGCAGAAACACCGTAAGCCTGCAATTCCGGATAGAGATACAGCCGGTTCCGGAAATTGTTTTCCATCAGCAGCCTGTCCCAGGTACCCATAAAGCGTATCACGAAAGGCATACGGTGCCGCTGCGACAGCCTTTTTCCCGCGTGAACTGCGTAAGCTTCCAGCGCGTATATCACGGTATTCTCCGGGGAAAGCCCCTCTCTGGCGATGAGCTTTTCCGCCTCAGCCGTCAGCCTGCGGCGGATATAAAACGTATTGAGCAGATGAAAAAACCAGCCGATCTTCCGGATCCGCGCCTGCTTGAGAAACGGCGGATTGAAGCAGTGGATATAGAGTCCATCGTCGTAGCGCTGCACGCCGAGAGGCGTGTCCTCTTTCGTGCCGGCGTTGATGATCCATACCTTCCACCCGTTGGAAATATATCCTTCGATGGTGTGCCATATCGTCGGCGCTCCGAGAAGTTCCCGATGCCCCAGCCCGACATGCGCTACCAGAAGCAGATTCCTTTCCCGGCCGTTCACCGGCCGGTCAGATCCCGAACAATTTGTTTTACCCGATCCGTCCATAAATTCCCTCCAAGAAGCGCGGCTGCCGCGCGCTGCGCATATATGCTGCGGTTTTCCGTCAGTTCCTCCACCGCGCCGGCCAGCTCCGGCACGTTCAGCGGAGCACTGACGCCCGCTCCATTTTCCCGCACGATCCGCTCCATGGCCGCGGAACCGGACACAAGGATCGGAAGGCCATAGCTCAGGTATTCATAAAGCTTCACGGAAACGGCAAGGTTGGCGTAAGCTTGTCCATCGTACATGGCTATCGCGTACCCGGCTCTCCGGTACAGCGGGACAAGCTTCTCCCCCGACGCATGGTGTACCTCCAGCCACGGGGCATTCTTTGCCGGGTGCTTCAGCGCATTCCATTCACTTTCCCGGCAGACAAGGATCAGTCTCTGCCGGATTTCCTCTTTGTTCAGCGCACAGAAGGTGTCCAGAATCCGGCCGCCGTTATAGGTGCCCGTCAGACCGCCGACATATATCGCCGTATCGTTCTGCGGGGCGCATCCGTCCAGACGGTTCTCCCCGCCGGGGGGAAGCAGACGCGAAACGGGGTAAGCGAACAGGCTCGCCGCCTCTTCCGAGGGAAAATACACCACCGAGCACTTTCTCATCACGCGTTCCATCCGTCCGCGCAGAAGCCGAAGATACAGATCCTTGGTCCGCCCCACGAATCCACGGCGCGGCGCAAAAAGCTCCGGGAACTTATAAAAATAATCCCGATAGAAAAAGCCGGTCGGGATCTTCTGTCGCTGAAGCTTACGGATCAGCGCAATATCGCACCGGAAGAGGATGGGATTGGAGGGGGATTCGATATAGCAGAGATCGGGGCGGTTTTCGTCCAGCCAGCGGCTGACCTCCTTCACCGCCGCCGTGCGCGCTTCCCGGTCCCAGCGCTGCTGCGTGCCGGAAAGAAGCTTTACCTCGTGTCCCTCGTCGAGAAACGCCCGGTACATCTTCTGCGGACGCACGCCGGAGCCGGAGCTACCGCCGCTCATATCCACGTAAGTAATATACAAAATCAGCATGAAATTACTTCCTCATACACCGCCGTCAGCTGCGCGGCGATCTTCTCCGGGGAAAACCGCTCTTTCGCTTCCGCGGCGATCGCTGCGCCGTCGTACTCCGCCCGGCAGCGCATCATGCGCTCCATGGCCGCAGTGAGAGCGCGCTCATCGTCCACAGGAACCATGATCCCGTTTTTCTCCGTGACAAAGTCCTCCGGGCCGCCGCAGCGCGTGGCGATCACGGGAAGCCCCGACGCCATCGCCTCGATGTACGCTACGCCGAATGTTTCGCTCCTCGACGCCAGCACAAAGCAGTCCGCCGCGGCATACGCTTCGGCGAGCTCCTCCCGCGGACAGTGGCCGCGAAAGGCAACACGCTCTTCCAGCCCCAGCCCGGCACACAGCGTGCGAAGCGCGCCGCTCTCTGTTCCATCGCCGAAAATGACTAGTTTCGGCTCGCCGTCCAGTGCGGCAAACGCGCGGAGAAGCCCTGCCATATTTTTCACCGGGATGAGATTGCCCGCCGACACGAAAGTGAAGCGCTCATGCGCGATCCTCTTCGGCGCGAACCGCGCCGTATCCACAATGTTGGGCACAACGGCGGCCTCAACGCCGGTGTTGGCGCGCATAGCTTCCGCAAGCGTCTGGCTGACGGCCAGAACGGCGGCGCAGCGCGTATATTCCTCTTTCAGCCGGTTTGCCTGCTCCGGCGAAAGAGCGCGGTTATGGTGGGAGGAGTGCTCGGTAAAAACAACGGGAATCTTTTCCCTTTCCGCTATGGCGGCAAAATCAAACCCGAAATGCTGATGGACAACGTCCGGTTTCCAGCCGTCCTTTGTAACGGCGCGCCAGACGCCGGAGGCCGCCGCCCGTCCCGCGAGTGCCGGAAGGCCGAGCGGCAGCGCGCCGCAGGGGATCGCGCCGTAATATACGCCGATGCCGTCGAGCGTATAGCTTTGAAAGCCAAACGGGCGCGCGTGCCGGACCGAGCGCGTATCGACCGCCGCGAAGCGGACATCGTGCCCGGCGTCGCGCAGCGCTTTGGCCTGATCGAGAGCAAAAATATTGACTTCGTGTTTCTCCCGGCTGTCAAAGCCGGGGGCGGCAACGAGGATTTTCATTCGGTTATTCTCCCGCAAGAATGTCCGCGATGCGGCGGCAGGCATGGCCGTCGCCGTAAGGGTTGGCGGTATGGCTCATTTTTTCATACGCCGCAGCGTTATCCAGAAGCTCTGTGAAGCTATCGTAGATCGTTTCCTCCCGCGTGCCGACGAGCCGGAGCGTTCCGGCGGCAACGCCTTCGGGCCGCTCGGTCGTATCGCGCATGACGAGCACCGGCTTTCCGAGACTCGGCGCTTCCTCCTGAATGCCGCCGCTGTCGGTGAGCACCAGATAGCTCCGCGCCAGGAAGTTGTGGAAATCCAGCACGTCCAGCGGCTCGATGATGTGAATCCGCTCATCGTCTCCGAACACCTCCGCCGCCGTTTCCCGCACCAGCGGGTTTCGGTGGATGGGGTAGATCGCCCGCACGTCCTTGTGTTCATCGAGCACGCGGCGGATGGCGCGGAACATGTGGCGCATCGGCTCGCCGAGATTTTCCCGGCGGTGCGCCGTGATGAGGATGAGCCGCTTCCCCGCCGCCCATGCAAGCTCCGGGTGGGTATACCCGGAACGGACGGTGGTCTGGAGCGCATCGATGACCGTGTTGCCGGTCACGTAAATGCCGGAGGGGTCGCGCCCTTCGGACAGGAGATTTTGCTTTGCCTGCATTGTGGGGGCAAAGTTATAGCGGCTGAGGATGGAAACCGCCTGCCGGTTGAATTCTTCGGGATAGGGGCTGTAGATATCATGCGTGCGCAGCCCCGCCTCCACATGCCCTACCGGGACGCGCAGGTAATAGGCCGCGAGCGCCGCGGCGAAGGCGGTCGTCGTGTCGCCCTGCACGAGGACGATGTCCGGCTTTTCCGCTTCCAGCACGCCCTTCATTCCTTCAAGAACGCCGGACGTAACATCAAAGAGCGTCTGCGCGTCCTTCATAACGGCAAGATCATAGTCCGGCACAACGGAAAAGGTTGTGAGGATCTGATCGAGCATTTCGCGGTGCTGCCCCGTCACGCAGACGACGGCCTGCACGTCCGGACGCGCACGCAGTTCGCGCACAAGCGGACACATTTTAATGGCTTCCGGCCGCGTGCCGAAAACCAGAAGGATCTTTTTCATGGCGTCCCCTCCTTTCCGGAAAGGCCTTGGCGCGATCTCTCAGAGAATCCAGCGATCCGTCTCAAAGACCTCGGCATACTGCCGCCCGATCTGTACGCCGTGGCTCACCGCCAGCGAGCGGATGTATTCGCCGGAGGCGTAAACGCGCCCGCGCTGCGATATGTATCTTTCCACGGCGGCGATCTTCGCATTCACGTGGCGTTCCTCCAGCGTGACATACACCTGATTGTTGAACGTCAAATTATTCCACGGCTCCTCGTAGCCGAGGATGCTCGTACGCTTGAAGGCGCGGATGGCTTCCTCCGCGATGGTGTGGTGATCCTGGTGCACATCGTGCATGGACGGCGCAAACACGATATCGGGTGCGATGCGCCGGTTGAGCCGCACAAGCTCTTCCAGAATTTCCTGCCGGTGCGCCGGGAAATGACGGACGGGAAAATCAAAGAGAATGATCCGCTCGTCCGGGATGCCGTAGCTTTCCATGGCGGAGAGAAATTCCGTTTTCAGTTCATCCGCCGGGAAACCCGCCGGAACAGACTCCGCGCAGGTGGAAAACACCGCAAAGTACACCTCACTGCCCTCTTCGAGCAGACGCGCCACCGTCCCGCCGCAGCCAAGCTCGCCGTCGTCCGTATGCGGCGCCAAAACCAGAGCTTTTTTCATATGTATAACTCCTTACCAGTCAAGTCGGTTTCCGGCGGCGTCGAAAAACGTCTCCTGATACCGCCGGGACATCCGCGTGCCGAAATGGGGCGTCAGCTCCGGCAGAGGCTCGCCGAGCAGCCGCTTTATGCCGAGATACGGCAGGTTGATGCCCGCCGCGGCGCACGATACAACGCCCGCTGTGAGGCGCGGGTTGATCTCAATGACATACGGCTCCCGGTCTCCTTCGTTATAGAGAAGATCGAAGCCGAAATTGCCGTCGAGCCGGAGCGTTTGCACGACCTGCGTACAGATCTCCTTGACTGCACTGTTGTCGTCCACGACGAGCGACATCATATTGCTCGTAACGACCGAAAGGCCGCGGCGCGAAACCGTGTAGACCGGCGCGCCGTGATCGGCAAGAAAATCCACGCTGTATTCCGTGCCGGGGAGGTATTCCATAACGAGCATTTCCGGCATGGTCTCCCGCTCGGAGAGCGTGCGGATCAGCTCTTCATAGCTGATGAACATGGAATTCGGCTTCTGCTCAAAGAACAGGTCAAAGCGCGAGATGTTCGCATTGAGCATGCGGATGCCGCGGCTGCCGTTGCCGACCGCCGCCTTGACGCAGAGCGCCTTTTCCGGGTAGCCCATTTCGGCGACGGCGGCTTTCAGTTCCTCCACGGTATGCACGCGCCGGTATTCCGGCGTGCGCAGGCCGTGCGCGCGCATCGCGTCGAGCAGATGTGCCTTGTTGTTGACGATCTCCAGCTTATCCGGCTCCATCACAGAGACCTGCGCGCCGATGGCCTCGAACTCCGCCCGCGCGCAGGAGAACTTCATGAGCTCGCGCGTCACGATGGGGATGACAACCTGCACGCCTTCCCGGCGGCAGACATCCAGTACGGCGGGAATGAAATCTTCCTTCTCCGCCGAGGGGACGGTATAAAACACATCAACCAGATCGCGCGAACCGGCATTCTCGTTGCGGTCCACGGAGACGATGCGGATGTTTCGCTCACCGTTTTTGCGCAGGCACCGGATGATCCCCGGCGCGCCCGGCGCGCCGCAGCCGGTCATGAGTACTGTACATTCATCCATATCTCTTTTACTCCTCAAAAACATACTGCGCGAAGATCTCCTCCGCCGTCTGCGCCCGCTTGATAAGGTGCAGCAAATCATCGCTCCGCCGGTATTCCACCATGGGAACATCAGGATGGATAAACGGCGGCTTGAGAACGTTGGAATAGGAGCCGATGTTATCGAAGATCACGCTGCTGCCTACGTCCAGCGGCCCGGTATAGCCCCGGTACAGGATATCGTATTCGAGACAGGTGTAGCCGGTAAAGCTCAGATTTTCCCGCGGCGTTTCCGCGTCAAGCACGAGCAGCGGGAGATTTCGCATCTGCGAGATGACGCCCGCGGTGTGGATGCTCGCATCAAGCACCGCGCAGTCGTTCCCCGGCAGAGCTTTGATCGCCGTTACAGGCGCGGCAAACTGCATCGTGTCGGCCACGAGCGTCGTGCCAGGCTCCGTGATGAGCACCGGGCGCTCGCTTACCGGAAGATCTCCGTATTCGGCAGCAAAGAGCGAGCCGACCGCCGCGCCATACTCGGCAAACGTCGGGATGCTCTGGCCGAACGAGGCGCGCATTTCCTCCGGCAGGCGGCCGAACATGCCGCTGCCAAGGTCGATGAACTTCGGCGGCGAGGCCGGGAAAAGCTCCCGTGCAAGCGAGAGCATGACTTTCGCCCGGCTCTCCCACCCGGCGATGCTGCGGCTGCCGCTGATGTGGCACTGGATGCCGTCAAAGGAGATGTTCCCCGCCGCGCGCAGCCGCGCGGCGACCGTTTTCAGATACTCCGGCTCGGCGCGCAGCCCGAAGCGCGAGGGCTTGCCGCTGCCGATATCCGCATACAGCCGCAGCGCCGCATGGCAGGTGCGCTCCGGGTGCGCCGCCGCGGCGCGAAGCACCGCGGAAAGCTCCTCTTCGTTATCGATGATGACGCACGCGCCGTCGAGCAGCGCGGCGATGCCGTCCGCGCCCTTGCAGGGGCCGTTGAAGAGGATGTTCTCCGGCGCGTTGCCGATGCGCCGGGCAAGGCCGTACTCCATGCCGGAGACAACCTCCGCCATGCCGCCGAGCGAATGCACGAGAGACACGATGCGGGGCGTATAGTTGGTTTTATAGGAGTACGCCGCGCGGTAGGGCGCGTAGAGGGCGCTCATGCCCCCGGTGAGCAGCCGGTAATTCTCGCAGAAGCGGTCGGAATCAAAAATATAGACGGGAAAGCCATATTCTTCTTTTATGCGGCGGTATATGGGTTCTTCCAGCATGGTTTATTCTCCTTTGAGCGGCAGCAACTCTTCATACAGCGCCAGGAGCTTTTTCTCCTCGGTCTGCCAGTTGAAGCGGCTTTGCAGCGCACTGTAGCCGCGCTCGCCCATAGCCGCCCGACGCTCCGGATCGTCCAGCAGAGAGCGGATGGCGGCGGCGATCTCCTCCGGCTTGTCCGGGTCAACGCACACGCAGCAGCCGAAATCTTTTTCCAGTTCCCTCGCCGATGGCGTGTCAGAAACGATGGACGGAAGCCCCGCGCCCATGTATTCATAGACCTTGGTGGGGAGATTGTCGGTGCCGATGTACTGATGGATGTTCAAAAGCGTCGCCATACCAATGGAGAAATGGCGGCAGTATTCCGGCACCTCGGCATACGGGACAACGCCGGCATAATCCACGCACGAAAATTCCGGCATTTGCCTGAGTTCTTCAAGATACGCCGGCCAGACGGGACCGGCCAGACACAGCCGCGCCCCGGCGATGGCACACGCGCGGACAAGATTCGTTATGCCGCGCTCCGTGCTCACACCGCCGACGTAGCCGACGGTGTTTTCCGCATCCGGATACGGTTTTTCCGGCGGCGGGAAATGCCCGGCGTCCGGGAGGTTATCGACGATCACGGTGCGCTTCGCGCATTTCTCAAAGGGATTTTTTCCGTAAGACGTGCAGGGAATGATGACCGCGTCGATCTTTTGGAAAACGCTTGCTTCCAGCGCGCCGTAAACGCGCGACACCGGTTTTTTGAGAAAGCCGGGAATATAGCTTTTCTCCTGAATGAGCAGGGTATAGAATTCGTGGCTGTCGAAAATTACGGTTTTTCCGTGCCGCTTGAGCCTGCGTGCAAATGGCAGAAGCTCGGGATCGTGCAGGTGGTACAGCTCGCAGTCGAGCGCGAGCGCCGTTTCATAAGCGTGTCTCGCAAAGGGTGACGCGAGGCGGTTGAGCGTCCCGGCGGGCTTTTCTCCCACACCGATAACGTGTACGCCGAGCTCCTCCCGGCTCTCGCCGGGGGCAACAAGCGTTACGTCATACCCGGCGTGTGCGAGCGAGACGCACTCTTTATGGAATACCCGCGTATCGTCGCTGCCGTGTACGCTGGTAAGATGACAGACTCGTTTCATTTCCTCTCCATGCCGTATACGGCGTCAGGCAGTTCAAAGATTTCGTTCGTCAGAGATGCGCCGATGGCACGGAATTTCCGGATGCCGCGGACGGTATACAGCACGCCGCTCCACACCGCGAGCGGCAGCGGGACGCGGACATAGCGGTATGTCCCGAATGTCATGCGCGCAGCTTTGAGCTTGTTGCCGGATTTGGACGAGCGCGACACGCGGTAAACGAGCAGCGGCTCGTTGACGCCGTAAGCCCATTTTTCCTCGCGGAGGATTTTCAGCCAGACGGCGAAGTCCTCGTGGATGGCGTCGCTGCCCATGGGGTAACGCTCCATCAGCTCCCGCCGGACGAGCACCGACGAGCAGGAAATGACATTCTGCCCGAGCAGACGGCGGTAATCCACCCGTTCCGGCACGGAGAGCGTGTAGCCGTATTTGCGGTCGTCTTCGGAAATGAACGCGGAGCCGGTGAAAAAGAGCCCCGCCTCCGGGTGCTTTCCGGCGAGCGCCATCTGGCGTTCAAGCTTTTCCGGCATCCAGAGATCGTCGCTGTCGAGAAAGGCGATCCATTCGCCCCGCGCCTCGCGCACACCGCGGTTGCGCGCTTTGGATACGCCGCCGTTTTCGCTCTGCCTGAGCACATGCACGCGAAAATCCTTCGCGGCATAGCTTTCCGCCAGAGCGAGCGTACCGTCCGGCGAGGCATCGTCCACAACGAGGACTTCCAGCTCCCGCCATGTCTGGCAGAGAATGGAATCAAGCGTGGCGGCAAGCGTCTTTTCGGCGCGCCACGCCGGCACGACCACACTGATGAGACTCCGTTCGCCCATTTCCCTATTCCTTCCGATGATCTGTATAGTTTATCAAGGTATTTTACCAATAAACCACGGAAAATGCAATCCTTAATATGAGCAGCTGATACCTT
>CAKSWA010000020.1 GCA_934511165.1 uncultured Oscillospiraceae bacterium
CCAGAAAATGCCTCGGCTGGAGAACCCCACTGGAAGTTTTTTCCTCTTCCTGTGTTGCACTTGATTGACTTTCTGCCGTGGCAAAAACGAAGTTTTTGACGGAGGGGTTTGCTCCTCCCGGAATTGGAAAAGGAACTGCCGCAGAGGCCATCTGCGGCAGTTCCTTTTTTGCGTTGCCTTATTTACTTTTTCCCAAAAAGAGAGAATTTCTTCTTCTCATAAGGCTCCGAGCGAACGGCCATGATCGTGTACCCGGTGCCATCAAGCACACGATGCAGCTCTTCTTCGCTCAGCGGCTCTTTGGAGAGTATCTCCGTTTCGCCTTTTGCATGAGACGAGGTAACTTTTTTCACGCGGAGGGCGTTGCGGATGGCGTCATTCACATGACTTTCGCACATTCCGCAAGCCATTCCGTCGATCGTGAGTACGGTTTTAACCATGATGTTTTCCTCCTTCGTGGCAGGAGCCGCCCATCGGACAATGGCCGCAGTTTCCGCCGCAGGACGACTTACCCTGTTTCCTGTCCTTTACGAGCGAGCGTACGATCAATACGACAAGTATCGCCAGAACGATCGTAATGAGGATCGTTCCGATATTTTCCATGATCCAGCCGAGCATGAAACCTTACCTCCTTTGAGGAATTTGTCTGTTGGAGAGAGAGAATACTTACTTAACCGCCTTGTCGCTGAGGCGGGTGGCCTCGGTGTACTTCTTGAAGAAGAGCATGTAGATGATGAACGCGAGCACGAGCAGAGCGAAGATTAGGCCGATAACGTTGACGCTGCCGGTGAAGAGAGCGCCGAACTGGTTGATCATCAGAGCGACGGCGTAAGCGAACACGCACTGGTAACCGATGGCGAACCACGTCCACTTGGCGTTGTTCATCTCGCGCTTGATAGCGCCGATGGCCGCGAAGCACGGAGCGCACAGCAGGTTGAACACGAGGAACGAGTAGCCGGTGATCGGGGTGAACGCCGCGCCGATGTGCTGCCACACGGTGCCTTCGCCAGCGCCGTAGAGAATGCCGAGCGTGCCGACGATGTTCTCCTTGGCGACGAGGCCGGTGATGGAAGCGACCGTTGCCTGCCAGTTGCCCCAGCCGAGAGGAGCAAAGATCCAGCAGATCGCGCCGCCGATGGCCGCGAGGATGGAGGAGTCGATCTGATCCTCGGAGAGCATCTGGAACTGACCGTCGACCCAGCCGAAGTACGTGGTGAACCAGACAAAGATGGTGGAGAGCAGGATGATCGTGCCGGCCTTCTTGATGAAGCTCCAGCCGCGCTCCCACATGCTGCGGAGAACGTTGCCGAGAGTCGGCCAGTGGTAGGCGGGCAGCTCCATGACGAACGGAGCGGGGTCGCCGGCGAACATCTTGGTCTTCTTGAGCATGATGCCGGAAATAACGATGGCGGCCATGCCGATGAAGTACGCGGAGGTGGAAACCCAGGCGCTGCCGCCGAAGATCGCACCGGCGATCATGGCGATGAACGGAACCTTCGCGCCGCAGGGGATGAACGTGGTGGTCATGATCGTCATACGGCGGTCGCGCTCATTTTCAATGGTACGCGATGCCATGACGCCCGGCACGCCGCAGCCGACGCCGATGAGCATCGGGATGAAGGACTTACCGGAAAGGCCGAACTTGCGGAACACACGGTCGAGAACGAACGCGATACGGGCCATGTAGCCGCAGGCTTCGAGGAACGCGAGGAGCAGGAAGAGGACGAGCATCTGCGGCACGAAGCCGAGCACCGCGCCGACACCGGCGACGATACCGTCAAGGATCAGGCCGCTGAGCCATTCCGCAGCGCCGGCCGCCTCAAGAGCGTTGCCGATCAGCACGGGGATGCCGGGAACCCAGACACCGTAGTCCGCCGGATCGGGCTCATCGCCGATCTCGTCGAGCGTAGCGAGCGCCTTTTCGTAATCCTTGAGCGTCGCAGTCTCTTCGGTGATCTCGAGGGTCTCTTCGTCTTCAACTTCGTAAGTAAATTCGCCTTCGGGAGCGGCGCCGTTTTCTTCCACATAGGCGTCGTAGCCGTCCACGATAGCGGAAGCGTCGCCGTACTGCTCAGCGACTTCTTCATAAGCGGCAGAGCCGATGCCGAACAGGTGCCAGCCGTCGCCGAACAGGCCGTCGTTGGCCCAGTCGGTCGCGGGGGCGCCGACGGCGACCATGGCGATCCAGTAAACGAGGAACATGACAACCGCGAAGATCGGGAGGCCGAGCCAGCGGTTCGTGACGATCTTGTCGATCTTATCGGAGGTGGTGAGAGCGCCGGCATTTTTCTTCTTGTAGCAGGCCTTGATGACCTCGGCGATGTAAACGTAGCGCTCGTTGGTGATGATGCTCTCGGCGTCGTCGTCGAGTTCCTTCTCGGCGGCTTCGATGTCCTGCTCGATGTGAGCCTTGACATCGGCCGGGATGTTCAGGGATTCGAGAACCTTATCGTCGCGCTCGAACACTTTGACGGCGTACCAGCGCTGCTGCTCTTCGGGCATGGTGTGCACGGCAGCCTCTTCGATGTGGGCAAGGGCGTGCTCGACCGGGCCGGAGAACTTGTGCATCGGGATGGTCTTGCCGCCCTTTGCGGCTTTGATGGCGGTCTCGGCAGCTTCCTTGACGCCGTCGCCCTTCAGCGCGGAGATCTCCACGACCGGGCAGCCCAGCTGACGGGACAGCTCCGCAACATCAATCTTGTCGCCGTTCTTGCGGACGACATCCATCATGTTCACCGCCAGCACCACGGGGATGCCGAGCTCGGTGAGCTGCGTGGTGAGGTAGAGGTTACGCTCGAGGTTCGTGCCGTCGATGATGTTCAAAATGGCATCGGGGCGCGTGCCGATGAGGTAATTTCTCGCTACAACTTCCTCCAGCGTGTAGGGGGACAGAGAATAAATGCCCGGAAGGTCGGTGATGATGACACCTTCATGACCTTTGAGCTTGCCTTCCTTTTTCTCGACCGTGACGCCCGGCCAGTTGCCGACGAACTGGTTGGAGCCGGTCAGAGCGTTGAACAGGGTGGTTTTGCCGCTGTTCGGGTTGCCCGCAAGGGCGATGCGCAAATCCATTTTCACGCTTCCTTTCTGCTCTCAAAAAGCTTTTCCGCGGTTTGCTCTCGCTAACCGCTGCTCGAAAAAATTGGGGGCTCTCCCCGAAAAATTTTTTACTCGACCTCGATCATCTCAGCGTCCGCCTTGCGGATCGAAAGCTCGTAATTGCGGACGGTGACTTCGATGGGGTCACCGAGGGGCGCTACCTTGCGAACAAAGACCTGGGTGCCTCTCGTGATGCCCATGTCCATGATGCGGCGCTTCACCGCACCCTCGCCATGGAGCTTCACGACCTTGACGGCCGAGCCGACCGGCACTTCGCGCAGAGTTTTCATGCCATTGCCTCCTTATTATTATTTTCTTTTCTTTCCAAATCAGACCATGATCTTGCGCGCCAGCTCATCGCTGACGGCAACGCGGGACTCCTTGACCTTCACGATCATGTTTCCGCCCAGCGTGCTCACGATGCAGACCTCGCCGCCGACCGTGAAGCCCAGATCTTCCAGATGGCGCTTCGTCTCCGGATTTCCGCCGATGCGCTTTACGATCTGCGGTTCTCCAATACTCGCCAGTACCAACGGCATCATGCCGCATCCTCCTTCCATATGTTAGCTCAAGCTAACATATGCGCAAAAATAAGCGGTTAGTTCTCCCTAACCGCCTTATATAATAGTTACCCCAAGCTAACTTGTCAAGAGGGAATCCACGGTTTTTTCATCTTTGTATATTCGGCACAAAACGACAGCCGCCGATGCGGCACGAAGGTGGAATTTCGCTTGTTTTTCGGAAACGAATGTGATATGGTGTAAATAATCATCCAATGAAACGGAGTTTTTTCTCATGGTCATGCAGGAATCCGGGGAAATGTATCTCGAAACCATATATCGTCTGAGCCAGTCGCTGCCGGTCGTGCGTTCGATCGACGTGAGCGAATACATCGGCTACTCAAAGCCATCGGTCAGCCGGGCGATCGGCATTTTGAAGAAGCAGGAATACATCACGGTGGACAAGTTCGGCGCGATCACGCTCACGGACAAGGGCCGCGAACGCGCGCAGTACATCTTTGAGCGGCACACGTGTCTCACGAAGATATTCACCCTGCTCGGCGTGAACGCGGAGACCGCCGCCGAGGACGCCTGCCGCGTGGAGCACTACATCAGCGACGAGACGTTCCAGGCCCTCAAACGGCATCTCGCAGAGCACGAAAACTAAACGCCCTGACCCGCAAAAACCCCTCCGTCAAAAGCAAGTCCTTTGACGGAGGGGTTTTGTATCAGTATGTCTCAACGATCCGCACGCGGTTTTCGCCGTCGGCGAGAATTTCGGAGCATGGACTTATTGGAAGAGGATCATTCGTCCTCTTCCTTTTTCGTCTCCGGTTCTTCGGTTTTCTCCGCCTCGGCGGGAGCTTCCTCCGGCGCGGTCTCCGTGGTCTCCGCAGCCGTGGTCTCCGCCGTAGCTTCCGCGGTCTCGGCGGTCTCGGTGCCTTCCGGCGCGGCGGGCTTCTTTCTGCCGAGCAGCACCGCCGCCAGCGCCACGATCACGACGAGCGCCGCGATGGCAACATACATCCACACATTGGCCGACTTGGTCTCCGGCGCAGCGGCATCGTCCGCCGTTCCGTCCTCCGGCACGGTGAAGAGCTCGTTATAGTCCATCGTGCCGAAATCGCCCTGCCATTCGACCGTGGAGGTCTCGATCCAGTCCAGGAGCATGGCGTTGAAGAGCTCGTTGGCGGCGTCGGCGCGCAGCGTCATATAATCGCCGGTGCCGGAATCCTGCGAAAGGGTCTTTCCCTCGGGATCGAGCGGCAGACGGAGGATGATGTGATAGCCGTAGCTCGACTCCACGATATCGGAGATCTCATACTCTTCAAGCGCACGGGTGCCGTCCTCAAACTCCTGCACCATCTGGTTCGAGGTGAACGTGTAGCCGTCCGGGAAGGTCGTCATGCCGGGATCGTCGGCGTCCGCCATGAGCTCATCAAAGCGCGCTATCATCGCCTCACGGTCGTCTTCGAGCGTGCGCAGCTCCGCGAGCGTCGCCTCGGCCTCCTTGCGGATCTCTGCCTTCTCCTCGTCGGTCTTGTCGGTGCCGTCGTCGTTCTGCGTGAGGAAGAGGATGTGCTTGCAATGGAGGTAATTGTTGTCGTTTGCCCAGGTGAGAACGTCCCCGTCGGTGAGCTTTTCGCCCGCCGTGCCGTAGGAATCCACCATGATGGCGTTGAACGCGGCGTTGCTCGTGAGGAGCATGCGGTAGGTCGGCTCGTCGAGATACGCGCTCTCCATGGCCTCCATCAGCGCGTCCACGCCGCCGTACTGCTCCACGATGCTGTTCCACTGCTCATCGACCTCGGCGTTCACCGTGTCGGTCAGGCCGCGGTTTTCCGCCTCGGTAATCGCGACGGTGTAGTACTTGATGCGCGCTTCGAGCGCTTCGCGCATCGCGTCCTGCAGCGTGGTGCCGTCGCCCATGTCGGCGGAAAAGTCGGGGATTGCCATGGTGTAGTTGATGTACTGGCTCGTCAGACTGCCGATGAGATAGTAGTACAGCTTCCAGGTAACTTCCGTGCCGTTCACGGTGGCGACGACGGCGGAGCCGTCGTACTTTTTGCTCGCCTCGTCAAGCTGGGCTACGACCTTTGCATAGGCCTCCTGCGCCGCGGCCTGCGCGTCGCTGACGGCACTGTCGGAAGAGGCGTTATCCGATGCGCTCTCGGCGGACGCAGTGTCGCCGTCGGCGGCGAGCGCCGGGACGGACAGGGCGCCGAGCAGCAGCACAAGGCTCATCAGCAGGGCGAGCAGTTTCTTTGCATTCATAGATTTTACTCCTTTTCCGCGGCGGGTTCCGCCGCCGGTTTTTGCAGTTTGTGCCACGCGGCAATGAGCGCGCGGGCTTCCGGGATGGGTCTGGCGCCGGGCCTGAGCTTCAGTCCCAGGCGCGGCTCGCGTCCGGCTTCGAGCTTGACGCGGCCTTTGAACTCCTTCTGCGCATAGAGCGCGGAGAGGGTTTCCATGTCGAAATTCTCTACCTTGAAATAGAGCATGTTCCCCTTCTGGGAGATGTCTGAGATACCGGAACGCCCGGCCTCGCCGCGCAATAACGCCACATGGATGAGCGCGTTGACAGCGCCCGGTGGGTCACCGAAGCGGTCGATGAGCTCATCGGTGAGATCGTCGGCGTCCGCCTCGGTGCGGATGAGCGCGATGCGGCGGTAAAGATCCATGCGCTGCTCGGCGCTGGGGACATACTTTTCCGGGATATTCGCCGTGACGGAGAGATCGGCGGCGCACTCAGTGCGCACGGGGGGCTTCTCGCCCTTTTCCTCCAGCACGGCTTCCTCGAGCAGCTTCAGATACATATCGTAGCCAACGTCCATCATGTGGCCCGACTGCTCCGCACCGAGAAGATTGCCCGCGCCGCGGATTTCCAGGTCGCGCATCGCGATCTGGAATCCGGCGTTGAACTCGGCAAACTCGCGGATGGCGGTGAGGCGCTTTTCGGCGATTTCCGTGAGCGCCTTTTCGGGGCGGTAGAGAAGATAGGCGCTCGCGCGCCGTGCGCTTCGCCCGACACGCCCGCGCAGCTGGTGGAGCTGGGCAAGGCCGAGCTTATCGGCGTCCTCCACAATGAGGGTGTTGACGTTCGGGATATCGATGCCGGTCTCGATGATCGTCGTACACACGAGCACCTGAATTTTTCCCTCGACCATATCGTCCATGACGCGGGAGAGCTGTTCCTCGTCCATCTTGCCGTGCGCCACGCCGACGGATACCCCGCCGCCGAGCTGCTTTTGCAGCCGCAGCGCCACGTGCTCGATGTTTTCCACGCGGTTGTGGAGATAGTACACCTGTCCGCCGCGGATCAGCTCGCGCCGGATGGCGTCGCACACGGCCTTTTCGTCCTGCTCCATCACGAACGTCTGCACCGGCTGGCGGTCGCGCGGCGGCTCCTCGATGGTGGACATGCTGCGCAGTCCCGAGAGCGCCATGTTGAGCGTGCGCGGGATGGGCGTGGCCGAGAGCGTCAAAACATCGACGCCCTTCGACATTTCCTTGAGCTTTTCCTTGTGCGTCACGCCGAAGCGCTGCTCCTCGTCCACGATGAGAAGGCCGAGGTCTTTGAAAGCAACGCTCTTTTGCAGCAGGCTGTGCGTGCCGATGAGAAGATCGATGCTGCCCGCGAGCGTCTTTTGGAGAATGTCCTTTTTCTGGCTGGGCGTGCTGTAGCGCGAGAGAAGCGCGATCTCGACCGGGTAGCCGAAGAAGCGGCGCATCGCGGTCTGGTAATGCTGGCGGGCAAGCACCGTGGTGGGTACGAGAATGGCGCACTGCTTGCCGTCCAGAATGCACTTCATCGCCGCGCGCAGCGCGACCTCCGTTTTGCCGTAACCAACGTCGCCGCAGAGCAGGCGATCCATCGGCACGTCCTTTTCCATGTCGTCCTTGATCTCCTGAATGCACCGGAGCTGGTCGTCCGTTTCGGCATAGCCGAACGACTCTTCAAACTCCGCCTGCCATGGGCTGTCCGGCGAAAAGGCAAAGCCCGGCGTGCGGGCGCGCGCAGCATAGAGCTTTGTGAGCTCGGCGGCGAGCTCCCTGGCTGCCGCCTTGGCGCGCGTCGTCGTCTTTTTCCACTCCGCGCCGCCCATGCGCGAGAGCTTCACGGGGCGGTCTTCGCCGCCGCCGATGTATTTCGACACAAGGTCGAGCTGCGTTGCCGGAACGTACAGGCTGTCCGACCCGGCGTAGCATATTTTAATGTAGTCCTTCTCGACGCCGTCCACCGGCAGCTTGAAAATGCCGGCAAAGCGGCCGATGCCGTGGTGCTCGTGCACAACGAGATCGCCGACGGAGAGATCGGCGCAGGAGCCGAGCTTTTCGCGGTCGGCCATGGCGCGCTTTCGCTTGCGGCTTCGCAGCGCGCCCGCGGCGATCTGCGTATCGGTCAATACGGCAAGGTGCACCTCCGGCGCTTCGAGTCCCGCGGAGAGCGCCCCCACCGCAACGGCGGCGCGCCCCTCCGGCGGCAGAGCGCCGTTCGGGAAGCCGCGCAGCGGCCGTATGCCATTGCGCTCGAGCATCGAGGCGAGCACGTCCGCCCGGCGGTCGTCCGAGGCGAACACCACAACGCGGAAGCCATTTTCGAGATACCGCTGCACATCGGCGAGCGCCGTTTCCGCGCTGCCGCCATAGCTTGGGAGCTGGCGGACGTTCGTATCGAGCACCGACCGGGGAGAGAGGGGATAGCGCCCCGCGCTGAAGGCGTCCGCCATCACGACCGCGAAATCCGCAATCTTTTCACAGGCGTCCTTCCACGGCAGAAGGTAATCTCCCGTGTCCGCGACCGGGAACGCACCCTCGCGCAGAATTTTCAGATCGTCCGCGAGAGAGTCGGCAATGTCCTTGGCTTTCTCGGCGCAGCGGTTCGGCGCATCAATATAAACTATGGCGTCCGGAGCGATGAAATCGAGCGCCGTTGAATACTCAGAGTATAATTCGGGGAGATACCGGTCGCTCCACGGCAGGGGCGCGCCGGAGGAAATTCGCTCGGCATCGCGGCGAAGACGGCGGGCAAGCTCTCCCTGCTCGCGCCGCTCGGCGCGCGCGGCGCGGCTCAAAAGCGCCTTGGCGATGTTCTCGGCGCGGTTTGGGTCGACGAGCGCTTCACACGCGGGCAGCACGCGGAATGATTCGAGCGTTTCCGCGCGGCGCTGCGTGTCGGTATCGAAAAAGCCCATGGAGTCGATTTCGTCGCCCCAGAACTCGGCGCGCACCGGGCGCTCCGCGCCGGGGGAGAAGATATCGAGAATGCCGCCGCGGCGCGAAAACTGACCGGGGCCCTCCACCATGTCGCTGCGGCGGTAGCCGCACGCGAGCAGACGCGGCTCGAGCACTTCCGGGCCTTCGCCCTCGCCGACGCGGAGCGTAAAGGCGGCGTTTTCCAGAATATCCGGCGGCAGCGTGCGCTGCAAAAGGCCGGAAACGGTGCATACCGCGACCGAAGCGCCGGAATAGAGCGCGTCGAGCGCGCGCAGCCGCCGCTGCTCCTCCTGCCGGGAGACGACTTCGATGTCGCGCAGGGCGAGATCGCGCCCTGTGAGCTGCACAACACTCTCGCCGAGCAGCGCTTCGAGATCGGCGGCGAGCGTCCCGGCGTTCGTCTCATCGGTGCAGAGCACGAAGATGGGCCGGTCGGTCTCGCGGCGGAGCAACGCCGCGCCGAGCGCGCGCATTGCGCCGCCCGATTGCGTCAAAAGGGCAGGCAAATAGCCCTCCTCGACCCTTAGGGGGAGGGTAGCAAGGGAGGGTGTTTTTCCTATAGCTTTGATTATAGCGTCCATAAGTATAAAGAATACACCTTTACCGTGTCGTTTGCAAGAAAAAAGCCTCCCCGGTATACGGGGAGGTTGAAACCCCTCAGTCACGGCGCTGCGCGCCGCGCCTGCTCCCCTGTTAGGGGAGTCAAGTAAGTTTTACGATAACCGGCTTGTCTCCCCTGACAGGGGAGGTGGATTTTGCCGCAGGCAAAAGCCGGAGGGGTTTATCGTATAGCTGATTACCAAGCGTTATCAAAATCACACCAGGCTTCGTCCTCGTCCTCTTCGGCGCACGCTTCGGGAAGAGCGCCGAACACGACCGGAACATCCCGGTATTCTCCGGCGCGGTACACGGTGAGCACCGCTTCATAGCCGGGGGTGAGGGTATTTTCCGCGGCGGTGAGATCGGCAGCGGAGGCAATGTCGGTGCCATCCAGCCGGATGATGATATCGCCGCTGCAAAGCCCCGCGAGACACGCCGGGCTGCCGTCCTCCACGGCATAAACCTGTACGCCGGGAACCATGGCGTTGCTGTCTGAGCGGTTATAATACTCCGCCGCGGCGCAGCTCACGGTCTGGACGATCATGCCGAGATAGGGGCGCTCCCCGGACGGAGCGCTCGTCGCCGAGGGGGGTGTATCGGCGTTTACGGCGGCGGAGATCGCCGCGCTGCCGGAAATATCTTCGATGGCAAAGGCCGCCTCCGGCGTGGCGGAGGGAATGGATGTTTTGGTGTTCACCGCCGGTTGTTCCGCATCGGAGAGCGCCGAGGTGAGCAGCGAGCCGAGTACGAAAAACATGAGGCAAAGCCCCGCCACGCGAAGCGGCGACGGCGTTTTTTTCGTGCCGGAGGATTTTTCTTCCGTAAAGGAGTAGCAGCGTGGCGTATTCGGCGCGTCGTCCTGCCGTATATAGCTTGCGTCGGTAAAGCCGACGGTTCGTTCGCGCGTGGGTTTTTCGCTCATATCTGCCGCTCCTTTCCAATGTTTTGCCCTTATTATAGCGAGGAGTTGTGACAAATGCATGAACAAGCCGGGAAATTTCCGCGGTATTGCATTTTTTGTGTTTTTACGATATCATAAAACATTAGTTAAAATGAAAAACGGAGGCAATCTCTATGGCAAGCAAATATCTGGATATGTGTCCGCCGGTGCTGGCGTCGCTCAAGGCGGGAACGCCGATCATCGCCATCGAGACCGGATTTTTCATGCAGCTGCCTTACCCGCGCAATCTGGAGGCGCTGCAGGAGTGCGAGCAGGCGTTTTACCGGCGCGACTGCGTGCCGTGCTGCGTCGGCATTGTGAATGGACGGCTCAAGGCCGGACTTTCCAAGCAGGATATGGACACGCTCTGCCGCAGCGGCGGCAGCTGCACGCGCTCGCAGATTCCCGCGCTCGTCGGCGGCGGGTCTACGTCCGGCACGGGTCCCTCCGCTACGCTGGCCATTGCGCGTATGGCGGGCATTGTCCCGGTCATGGCGCCGGGGCTGCGCGATTCTCTCGCCGATCTGGACGCGCTCTCCGGCTCTTCGCGGCTCGTGTTCTGCGGGAAGGTCTCGCCGGACAAGGCGCTGCTCTTTTCCTCGCGCGGTGTGCCGGTGCTGCGGCTGCCCGCGGAGGAGCTTGCGGACGCGTATCTCGTGCAGCGCGACCTTGAAGTGAACGAGTGCACGGTCATCCCCTGCGGCGACACGCTCGGCGATATTGCCGAGAAGGCCTCCGCCGTGGCGATGGATATTAAAAGAAAAACCGCGGCAGTATAAAAATAAATCGTTTTCTGCAAACCCACTTGGCTCCCCTAATAGGGGAGCTGGCAGCGAAGCTGACTGAAGGGTTTACAACAAATCCATTTATTTTGCTCAGAAGGCTCCCTTTGATGAGGGAGCCTTTTTATTAGCCGAATTTGCCCTGGACGTAGTCTCTTGTGCGGCTGTCCTCGGCTTCGTTAAAGATTTTCGCCGTGTCGTCCATCTCCACGAGCTTGCCGAGCAGAAAAAACGCCGTCTTATCCGAGATACGCGCGGCCTGCTGCATGTTGTGCGTGACGATAACGATGGTGTACATTTTTTTGAGCTCCAGCGCCAGCTCCTCAATGCGCCCCGTGGAAATGGGGTCGAGCGCGCTCGTCGGCTCGTCCATCAAAAGCACCTCCGGCTCGGCGGCGAGAGCGCGGGCGATGCAGAGTCTCTGCTGCTGGCCGCCGGAGAGACCGAGGGCGCTCTTTTTGAGCTTGTCCTTCGTCTCGTCCCAGATGGCGGCGCTTTTGAGCGATTTCTCGACGATCTCGTCGAGCTCCGCACGGCCGCGCACGCCGTGCAGGCGGGGCGCGTAGGCGATGTTATCGTAAATGCTCATTGGGAACGGGTTCGGCTTCTGGAATACCATGCCGATGCGGCTGCGAAGCTCCGTAACGTCGATCTTGTCGCCGTAGACGTTGTGGCCGTGGAAGAGCACCGCGCCGTCGATCTTGCAGCCGGGCACCAGATCGTTCATGCGGTCGAGCGTTTTGAGATACGTGGATTTGCCGCAGCCGGAGGGGCCGATGAGCGCCGTGATCTCGTTCGGGAAAATGTCCGTGTCGATGCCGTAGAGCGCCTGAAACGTGCCGTAGCGAAGGTCGAGCTTTTTCGTTTGCAGAATGGGTTCCATAAATTTTTACCGTTCCTTTCCGGCCCTGCCCGCCGTGAGCGAGGCGAGAAGATTGAGCGCGAGCGTCAGCAGGAGCAGCACCGCCGCGATGCCGAAGGCGATATCAAACTTGCCCTGCTCGCTTGCATAAAGATACAGCGCCACGGAAAGCGACGCCGAGGAGGATTCGAGCGCCGCTTTGAACCCCAGCAGCCGCAGACCGAAGCCCGCGGTGAAGAGGAGCGCCGCGCTCTCGCCGGTGATACGTCCGACGGAGAGAATACTCCCGGTCACGATGCCGTCCACAGCGTTCGGCAGTACGACGGTGCGCACCATGTGCCACTTGCCGCTGCCGAGCGCGAGAGCGCCTTCGCGGTAGACTCTCGGCACGGCGAGCAGGCTCTCGCGCGTGTTCGCCATAACCGTGGGGAGCACCATGAGCGCGATCGTGAGGCCGCCGGCGAGAACGCCCTGCTTCAGCCCGCCGAGTTTAATGAAGAACAGCATACCGATGAGGCCGAAGAGGATGGACGGGATGCCCGTGAGCGTTTCGGCGGCGAAGCTGATGAGCCGCACAACGCGCGGATTTTCTGCATACTCGGTGATGTATACCGCCGCGCCCACGCCGAGCGGGAGCGCCACGCCCATCGCGATAAGAATGAGATAGAGCGTGTTGCAGATGTTGGGGAGGATGCCGGTCGTCCCGGCCAGATAGCTCGTTGCGGTCGTGAGGAACGACCATGTAAGCTGCGGCAGACCGCGCTTTATAATGATCCCGATCAGGAAGAGCAGAATACCGCCGGTAATCACCGCCGCGGCGACGAGAGCAACTTTCAAGAAAATCTCCCGGAGCTTTCTCATGCCTTTTCGCTCCTTTCGCTGAGAAGCCGCAGCGCGGCGTTAATGAGAAGAATGAAGAAAAACAGCACCAGACCCACGGAGAAGAGCGCGTCGCGCTGGAGAGAGCCGTAGGCGGCGTAGGACATTTCGGAGACGATGGCCGTTGTGAGAAAGCGGACGGACGCAAAGAGCGACGGCATATTGGCAACGTTGCCCGCTATCATGAGGATCGCCATCGCCTCGCCGACGGCGCGGCCTGTGCCCTGGATGATAGAGGCGATCACGCCGCTTTTTGCCGCCTTGAGCGAGACAAGAAACCACGTCTCCACCTTTGTTGCGCCGAGCGCGAGGGAGGCCTCCTCGTATTCGCGCGGCACGGCGCGCAGCGCCGTTTCCGAAACGGATACGATGTAGGGGAGGATCATGACCGTAAGCACGAGAATGGCCGTGAGCAGGCACGCGCCGGAGGAGAGGGAGAACGTTTTCTGCACGAGCGGCACGAGCACCGTCATACCCACAAGGCCGTACACGACCGAAGGGATGCCCGCGAGCAGCGCCACACAGCTTCGCGCCGCGGCAGCGACGCGCGGCGGGGCGGCTTTGGCGAGAAACACCGCTGTGAAGAGTCCGAGCGGAACGCCGAGGATCAGCGCGCCCGCCGTGCCGTAAATGCTCGTGAGGATGAACGGCAATATCCCGAATTCATTGGTCGGGGCGTTCCACGTTTCGCCGAAAAGAAAATTCCAGAGCCCGATCTCCCGGATCGCCGGGACGCCGGAGATCACAAGATACAGGCAGATGCACAGCACAAATCCTACTGCCGCGATGCCGCAGAGGAGAAAACTCCATTTTACGATGTTTTCCAAAAGCCTTTTCTTCATAAAAGCACAATACTCCCCGACTTTCTTGTCGGGGAGTATTCTACGGCCTGGGGTGTAAAATCCGTCACCGCGCCGTTGTAAAATATTCGTAAAGCGTAAAATTTCATTCATTGGCCTTTCTCTGACGAGAGAGGCTATTTTAAATTTGTAATATTCTGTCTATCTTACTTATTGGTAATTACATTATTAACATATATCTTTACACCATTGTGGAAAAGTGGTATAATTTTATAATGCTGATAATTATGCCTTCCGGCGCTTTACGGATCATAAGGAGAGAGAAAGAATGAATTCCCTCAACGACATATGGAACAGCGTTCTTGCCGTTCTCGGGCAGAATCTGACCGCCACGGCGCTGAACACCTGGTTTGACGACTGTACGCCGGTCGAGATCGTAAATAACCGGCTCGTCATTCACACCCCTACGGAGTTCAAGCGCGACATTATCCAGACCCGCTTCGCGCAGACGATCATCGATGCGCTCAGCGATCTTTTCTCCGCCGAGTTCAAGCTGACAATCCTCGCGGGGGACGAGCTGGACAGCTACATATCCGAAACGAAAACGGACGACACGCTTCCGGAGGTCGCGGGCTTCACGTTTGATAACTTCGTCGTGGGACCATCGAACAAATACGCCCACGCCGCGGCCATCGCCGTGGCGGAAAACCCCGGCAAGCTCTATAACCCGCTTTTCATTTACGGCAACTCCGGGCTCGGCAAAACGCACCTTCTTCTGGCTATCGGCAGCGCCATCCACGCGAAGAACCCGAAGGCGAAGATCGTATACGTTAAGGGCGACGATTTTACGAACGATCTCGTCCACGCCATCCAGGTCGGCGGCGGCGAGGAGCTGCGCGCCAAATACCGCAGCGCCGATCTTCTCTTAATGGACGATATCCAGTTCATCGCCGGCAAGCAGCAGACGCAGGAGGAGTTCTTCCACACGTTCAACACGCTCTATGAGGCCGGAAAGCAGATCGTCGTCACGTCCGACCGGCCGCCGATGGAGATGAACAAGCTTGAAGACCGAATCCGCACGCGGCTCGAATGGGGTCTTATGGCGGACGTGCAGCCGCCCGATTTGGAAACGCGCATGGCCATCACGCGAAACAAGGCCGCGCAGTTCGGCGTTGTGCTGCCGGACGATGTCGTAACGTTCATTGGCGAGACGGTCACATCGAACATCCGCCAGCTCGAGGGCGTTGTGAAAAAGCTCACCGCCTACCGCGATCTTCTGGAGGACGACATCACCGTTTCGAGCGTGCGCCGTGCGATCAAGGACGTGATCCGCGTCGGTACCTACGTCCCCACGCCGAACGTCATCATTGCGGAAACGGCGCGGTACTTCTCCGTTTCGGAAGAGGCGCTGCGCGGGCAGTCCCGCCAGAAGAACACCGCCACGGCGCGGCAGGTCGCCATGTATCTCTGCCGGAATCTCACAAACATGGCGCTCACCGACATCGGCGCGCAGTTTGAAGGACGAAACCACGCTACGGTGCTTGCCTCCATCCGCAAGATTGAAGACATGATGCAGGCCAGCCAGGAGTTTGCCATGGTCATCCGCGACGTTACCTACAACATCAATTCCAAGGCATAACGGCTAAGACAAAGTTTTCCACAAAATGTATGTGGAAAAACTGTTTATAAATGTTCAAAACTTTTCTGTTTCTCTCTGCTGTGGAAACTGTGGAAAAATTGGGGTCAAGTTTTCCACATCGAAAATCGTTGATTTTCAAGGCTTTTGCCGGGTTTTCCACAAGTTTTTGTTCTACTGATACTCGCTTCTGAAAATTATTCTATCTTTCTTTCTGAAAGAAACGGAGGAATTGCCATGAAATTCACCTGTGAGAAATATCTGCTCAGTCTCGCCGTCGCCACGGCCGGCCGCGCCGCTGCCTCCAAAAGCCCGATTCCGGCGATGGAGGGGCTGCTCATCGAGGCCGGACACAACGTCCGCGTCACGGGCTACGATCTCAAAAAGGGCATTTATACGACGTTCGAGGCGGACGTTTCCGCGCCGGGCAGCGTGGTACTCAACGCCAAGCTCTTCGGCGACATCGTGCGCAAGCTGCCGGACGGCATCGTTTCCATCTGCTCGGACGAGAATAACGCGGTGAACATCGCCTGCGGCAACGCCGACTACAACATCTCCGGCACGGCGTCGGACGATTTTCCCGATCTTCCGTCGCTCGATTATAGCAGCAATCTCTCCCTGCCGCAGGATACAATGGCGCGCATGATCGCCGAGACGAGCTTCGCCATCTCCACGAACGAGTCCCGCCCGGTGTACACCGGCGCGCTCATCGAGGTCGATAATAACATCATGACCATGGTGGCTGTGGACGGCTACCGCATGGCGCTCCGCCGCGAAGCGGTCGAAACCTGCGATGTGGAAAGCCTCAAATTCATCGTGCCGGGCGCGGCGCTCTCCGATCTCGAAAAGATCTGCATGAGCCCCGAGGATCCGGTGAAGATCGCCGTCGGCAGCAAGCACGTTTCGTTCTCCGTGGGCGATACGGTGCTCATCTCCCGCCGTCTGGAAGGCGAATTTCTGAACTTCCGCAAAACCGTTCCCGGCGATTTTCCCATCCAGCTCAAGGCGCAGCGCGCCGATCTCATCCGCTGCACCGACCGCGTGAGCCTCATCATCGACGACCGCACGAAAAACCCGCTCCGGTGCGTGTTCGGGGAGAACCTGCTCACGATCACCTGCTCCACGCCGCTCGGCCGCGCCGAGGACTGCTGCCCGCTCGAGGGGGACGGCGGCGGAATGATCGTCGGCTTCAACAACAGCTATCTCATGGACGCCTTCAAGGCCGCGCCGGCGGACACGCTGCGCATCAACATTGTAAACGGCAGCGCTCCCTGCATCATCACGCCGGAGGACGGCGGCGACAGCTTCCTTTATATGATTCTGCCCGTGCGTCTGCGCGCGGAAAGCTGATGCGCGTTGACGCGGTCCAGACGGAGAACTTCCGTCTGCTGCAGGGCGGGCGGTGCGAATTTTCGCCGGGCGTGAACGTCATTGCGGGCGCGAACGCGCAGGGGAAGACAACGCTTTTAGAGGCGGTATACATGCTCACCGGTGCAAAGAGCTTCCGCACGTACTATGATAAAGAGCTCATCGCCTTTGAAAAGGACGAGGCGGCGGTGCGCGGGGAGTATTTTGCGTCCGAGCGCGAACAGCGCATGGAGATACAGCTCCGCCGCGGCCGGACGCGCACAATGAAGCGCAACGGTGTGAAGCTCTCGGCGGGGGAGACGGAGCAGTGCCTGAAAGCCATCCTCTTTTCCCCGGACGATCTTGCCATGATCCGCGGCGCGGCCTCGCTCCGGCGGCGGATGCTCGATGCCGCCATTACGCAGCTTCGCCCCGGATACGGCGCGCTCATCGCCGAATACCGCCGCTTGCAGGAAAACAAAACGCGCATACTGCGCGACTGGCGGGAGAAGCTCTCGCTTCTCGATACGCTGGACGTATTTTCGGACGGGATGTGCCTATGCTCGGCAAAAATCATCCGCTACCGCGCATCGTTCGCGCGTCGTCTCGCCGAGGCGGCGCAGAGCGTGCAGAGCGAATTTTCCCGCGGCACCGAAAACCTTACGCTCACCTATACCACCGTTTCGACCGTGGAAGACCCGGCGGCGAATGAGAGGGAGATATACGAGGCCGTTTCCGAACGGCAGCGCCAGCTCCGCAGCGCGGAGATCGAGAGCTCTCTCTGTCTCGTAGGCGCGCATAAGGACGATCTTGTGATCGCCATCAACGGCGCGGACGCGCGAAGCTACGCTTCCCAGGGACAGACGCGCACGGCGGCGCTCTCCTTAAAGCTCGCCGAGCGGGAGATATTCCTTGCCGAGACCGGCGAGACGCCGGTGCTGCTGCTCGACGATGTTTTGTCTGAGCTTGACAGTGCCCGGCAGGAGTTTGTTTTGAACCGCATCGGCGGCGGACAGACGCTCGTGAGCTGCTGTGAGGCGGCGAGCGTCGAGCGCATGACGGGCGGGCGCGTACTTTATATGGACAAAGGACGGGTAAACGAAGCATGTACCTCCATTTAGGCGCGGAAACGGTCGTGCGGACCGACAGCATCGTCGCCGTGTGCGATCTCGATAATGCCAGCTCCTCGCACATTACGCGGGAAGCTCTCCGCGCCGCGGAGAAGGCGGGCAAGGTCGTGAACGTGGCGGACGATCTCCCCAAATCGTTCGTCGTCTGCCGGGAGGACGGAAAGACCCGGATCTATCTATCGCAGCTCAACACCGCGACGCTTTTGAAGCGCGCGGAGAATATATCCTTTGATTAAACTCATGGAGGAACACCCATGTCGGAAAATACACCAGTCAATCCCAATTCCTATGACGCCAGCCAAATCCAGGTTCTGGAGGGTCTGGAAGCGGTGCGTATGCGCCCGGGCATGTACATCGGCTCGACGAGCTCGAGCGGTTTGCATCACCTCGTATACGAGATCGTCGATAACGCCATCGATGAAGCGCTTGCGGGCTTCTGCACGCATATCGAAGTCTCCATCGAAGACGGCGAGAGCATCTGCGTGACCGATAACGGCCGCGGCATCCCCGTGGACATTCAGGAGCAGACAGGCAAGCCCGCGCTCGAAGTTGTTTACACGGTGCTGCACGCGGGCGGCAAGTTCGGCGGCGGGGGCTATAAGGTCTCCGGCGGTCTGCACGGCGTCGGCGCGAGCGTCGTAAACGCGCTTTCGGACTGGCTCGAAGTGCGCGTATTCAAAAACGGCAGCATCTATGAGATGAAATTCTCCCGCGGCCATATTACGCAGGAGATGAAGATCGTCGGTAAGACCGACAGGCACGGCACGCAGGTGCGCTTCCATCCCGACCCGGAGATGTTTGACGACACGGTCTATCATTATGACGTGCTCTTCAAGCGTATGCGTGAGCAGGCATTTCTGAACGCCGGCCTCACCATCATCATGGAGGACAAGCGCCCCGAGCAGGAGCAGCGCCAGGAGCTGTGCTACGAAGGCGGCATCCGTGAGTTCGTCACCGAGCTCAACCGCCACAAAACGCCGGTGCATGAGAACGTCATCTACATGTCCGGCGAGCGGGACACCTCCATGTGCGAGATCGCCATGCAGTGGAACGACGGCTACGACGAGCGCATTGAGTCGTTTGCAAATAACATTCTGACGCCCGAGGGCGGCATGCACGAGACGGGCTTCCGCGCTGCGCTCACGCGCGTTATCAATAACTACGGCAAATCGCGCAAAATTCTCAAGGATGAGGAAACGCTCTCCGGCGAGGACTGCCGCGAGGGACTGACCGCCGTTATCTCCGTCAAGCTCGAAAACCCGCAGTTTGAGGGCCAGACGAAGGCCAAGCTCGGCAACAGCGACATCCGCACGATGGTGGACAGCGTTGTGAGCGATAAGCTCGAGCAGTTCTTTGAGGAAAACCCCGCCGTCGCCAAGCAGATTTTGGAGAAGGGCATTTCCGCCTCCCGCGCGCGCGAGGCCGCGCGCAAAGCGCGCGACAGCGTCCGCCGCAAGACCGGGCTTGAATCCGGCCAGATGCCGGATAAGCTCCAGGACTGCAACGAGCGCGATCCGTCCCTCTGCGAAATTTACATCGTCGAGGGCGACAGCGCCGCGGGCAGCGCCATTCAGGGGCGCGACTCCCGCTTCCAGGCCATTCTCGCCATGTGGGGCAAGATGCTCAACGTTGAGAAGGCGCGCGTCGATAAGATCTACGGCAACGACAAGCTCTATCCGCTGATCGTCGCGCTCGGCGCGGGCATCGGCAATGAGTTCAACATCGATAAGCTCCGCTATCACAAGATCGTCATCATGGCCGATGCCGATGTGGACGGCTCGCACATCCGGACGCTTTTGCTCACGTTCTTCTTCCGGTATATGCGGCCGCTCATCGAAAACGGCTATGTCTATTCCGCCGTGCCGCCGCTCTTCAAGCTCAGCCGTGGCAAGCAGCAGCGCGTGGCGTATTCGGAACCGGAGCGGGATAGGATCTCCCGCGAGTTGCGCGGCGACAACCCGGACGCAAAGGTGGATATCTCCCGCTTCAAAGGTCTCGGCGAGATGGACCCGCACGAGCTCTGGGAGACGACCATGGACCCAGAGCGCCGGACGCTCCGCCGTGTCACGCTCGAGGACGCGCAGCGCGCCGACGAGATATTCACCGTTCTCATGGGCGACGAGGTGGAGCCTCGCCGCGCGTGGATCGAAAACAAGGCGCGCTACGTCGTCAATCTGGACTATTAAGGAGGCGGCATAATGGCACACAAACGCGATTATAAGCCGGAAGACATCGCCTTCCCCAATCAGCATATCGTCACCTCCGAGCTCGTTTCGGAGATGGAAAAAAGCTATATCGAATACGCCATGTCCGTCATCGTCGGGCGCGCTCTGCCCGACGTACGCGACGGCCTGAAGCCCGTCCACCGCCGCATTCTGTATGCAATGTATGAGGACGGCCTGACGCGCGACAAGCCCTACCGCAAGTGCGCCACCGCCGTCGGCGACGTGCTTGGCCGGTACCACCCCCACGGCGACGCTTCGGTGTACGATGCGCTCGTCCGCATGGCGCAGGACTTCTCGCTGCGCTACCCGCTCATCGACGGCCACGGCAACTTCGGCGACGTGGACGGAAACCCCCCGGCGGCCTACCGTTACACCGAGGCGCGTCTTGCCCGCATGGCGGACGAAATGCTCCGCGATATCGACAAGGACACCGTAGACTGGGATCCCAACTTTGATGAGACGAGAAAAGAGCCGCGCGTGCTGCCGAGCCGCATTCCGCAGCTTCTCGTAAACGGCTCCTCGGGAATCGCCGTCGGCATGGCGACGAACATCCCGCCGCACAACCTGCGCGAGGTCATCGGCGCGGCGGTCGAGGTGCTCGATAACCCGGATGCGACGCTTGACGATCTTATGCGCCATGTAAAAGGCCCCGACTTCCCGACCAAGGGCATCATCATGGGCCGCGCCGGCATCCGCGCCGCCTATGCCACGGGCCGCGGCAAGGTCACGATCCGCGCGCGCACCGAGTTTGAGGAGCACGGCCAGAACCGCATCCGCATCATCGTCAACGAGCTGCCGTACCAGGTCAACAAGAAGATGCTCATCAAGAACATCGCCGAGCAGGTCAAGGACAAACGGCTCGACGATATCTCCGATCTGCGCGACGAATCCGACCGCAACGGTATGCGCATCGTTATTGAGCTCAAGCGCGACGCCAACCCGCAGGTCGCTTTGAATAAGCTCTTTGCCCAGACGCAGCTGCAAAGCACGTTTTCCATCATCAATCTGGCGCTTGTGGATAACCAGCGCCAGCCGAAGATCCTCTCCCTGCGCCACATTCTCGATGAATATCTGACGTTCCAGGAAGAGGTCATCACGCGCCGCACGAAGTACGATCTCCGTAAGGCGCGCGAGCGCGCCCACCTCCTCGAAGGCCTGCTCATCGCGCAGGACAACATCGACGAGGTCATCCACATCATCCGCACGAGCTACGATAACGCCAAGGAAAACCTGATGGCGCGCTTCGGGCTGGACGATGTGCAGGCGCAGGCCATTCTCGATATGCGTCTGAAAGCGCTGCAGGGACTCGACCGCGAGAAGCTGCAGAACGAGTATGACGAGCTCGAAAAGAAGATCGAATACCTTGTCTCCCTGCTCGAAGACCCCGAAAAGCTCAAGGGCGTGCTGAAGGATGAGCTGCTCGCCATCGCTGATAAGTACGGCGACGACCGCAAAACCGAAATCCAGGACGTGGAAGACGAGATCGACATGGAAGATCTCATCGCCGAGGAGCAGTGCGTCTTTACGCTCTCGCACAACGGCTACATTAAGCGTACTCCCGCCGCCGAGTACCGCGCGCAGAGCCGCGGCGGCAAGGGCGTGCGCGGCATGGCCACGCGCGAGGAGGATTACGTGGAGAGCGTGTTCACCGCCTCGACGCATGACTATATCCTCTTCTTCTCCAGCCGCGGGCAGGTGTATGTCCGCAAGGGCTACCAGATCCCCGAGGCTGGGCGCAGCGCGCGCGGCACGAACATCGTCAACATCCTGCCGCTCGAACCGGAGGAGAAAATCTCCGCAATGGTTCGCGGCAAGGGTTTGCAGGAAGACGATTTCATCATGTTCTTCACGAAGAACGGCGTTACGAAGCGAATGTCGCAGGGCGAACTCAAGAATGTCCGCAAAAACGGCATCCGCGCTCTCGATATCCGCGAGGGCGACGAGCTGGTGCAGGCGCTCACGACGCACGGCAGCGAGAAGCTGCTCGTCGTAACGCGCGGCGGCATGGCCATCCGGTTTGACGAAAACGATGTCCGCCCGATGGGACGCACGGCCGCCGGTGTGCGCGCCATCCGTCTCAAGGACGGCGACGAGGTCGTCGCCGCGGTGCGCGCGGCCGACGAGGACGCGGCGGTGCTCACCGTTACCGAGAACGGCTACGGCAAGCGCACCCGCATCGGCGAATACAGCGTGCAGGGCCGCGGCGGCCAGGGTCTCAAGACCTACCAGATCACGCAGAAAACCGGCGAGATCGTCGGCGCGAAGAAGGTCACCGGCGAGGAGGACATCCTGCTCGTATCGGACGACGGCACGATCATCCGCATGGAGGCCGGCAGCATTTCGCTTCTTGGCCGCGCCACGCAGGGCGTGCGGCTGATGCGTCCCGCCGAGGGCGCGCACGTCGTCGCCATGGCGCGCGCCGAGCGCGAAGCAAGCGAGGAAGAGGAAGCCGAAACCGCCGGGAGCGCGGAAACGCCTGTGGAGGAGTAAATGAATCTTCGTTCTCTTTTTGTCGTAATCGTGCTGATCATCGCGGCGGTCATAAAGGCCTCGGCCCGAAAGGCTGCGCGTCAGGGCGTTAAAACCATTGGAAAAGAGCTCGAAAAGAACGGCGAGCGGATGGCGCAGGCGCAGGATGCGCCATTCCGTCCCGCTCCGCCGAAGAGCGCTGCACAGCGCTTTGCGGCTCCGCCGCGGCGGAATGCGCCGCCGCCGGACGTGCCGGATGCCGCGTGCGTCGTGTGCGACAATACCGGCGAGGATCATTTCGCCCACGATAAGGCGCAGCGCATCGCGCAGCTCGATGAGTTTCTCAAAAACGGCATCATCGACAAGGCCGAATACCGCACGCTGCGCGAACGATACGAGCGCGGGCTTTAAAAATTCAATAACAGGAAGTGCTATGAAAAACATCATTCTGTATACCGACGGCGCCTGCTCCGGCAATCCCGGCCCCGGCGGCTGGGCGTCCATCCTCCGCTACGGCGACAACATCAAGGAGCTCTCCGGCGGCGAAAAGGACACGACGAACAACCGCATGGAGCTCACGGGCGTCATCGAGGGATTGAAAGCTCTCAAAGAGCCCTGCGCCGTGGAGCTTTATTCCGACAGCCAGTACATTGTGAACGCTTTGAATAACGGCTGGCTTCGCGACTGGAAGAAGCGCGGCTGGAAGCGGCGCGACGGCGAGCTCAAAAACGCGGAGATGTGGCAGGAGCTGGATAGCCTTTTGCAGAAGCACCGCGTCACCGCCGTCTGGGTGCGCGGCCATGCCGACAACGAGTGGAACAACCGCTGCGACGCGCTCGCCGTTGCAGAGCGCGAAAAGCTCGCGTGAGAGCTGTGAAGAAAAAGAAGAATTTTGCACAGGGCAGCGTGCGGGTGTTCTTTTCCTACTATACCCCGCACTGGAAACTGCTGCTGCTTGATCTCGTGATGGCGATCTTCGCCGTGGCGGCGGAGCTTGTGTTCCCGTATGCCACGCGCTATGCGCTCAACCGCCTGCTGCCGAACGGCCTCTATAAAGCGTTTTTCCTGCTGATGGCGGGGCTTCTCGGCGCATATCTGCTGCGGGCGCTCGCGCAGTATGTCGTGACCGTGTATGGCCACGAGCTCGGCGTGCGCGTAGAGGCCGACATGCGCGAGGACATTTTCGCGAAGGTGCAGTCGCTCTCGTTTTCGTTCTTCGACCGGCACCGCACCGGCAAGCTCATGTCCCGCATGACGACGGATCTCTTTGATATCACGGAGCTTGCCCACCACGGGCCGGAGACCGTCATTCAGGCCTCGCTCACGATCGCCGGGGCGATCGCCATTCTGGCGACGATCCGCTGGGAGCTGGCGCTCATTCTCTTTCTGCTGCTGCCGGTGCTGCTCGCAGTTGTGCTGCGGCTGCGGCTGGAGCTGCGGAACCGGAGTCTGGACGTAAAGCGCGAGACCGCCGAGATCAACACCGCCGTGGAGGCGGGCGTTTCCGGCATCCGCACCGTAAAGGCGTTCGCCAACGAGCAGGACGCCATGGACAAATTCCGCACGTCCAACGAGAAATTCAAAAAGGTCAAAAAGAACTATTACCGCATTTTCGGCGTATTCAACGCCTCGACCGAATTTGCCATGGCGTTTTTGCAGCTTGTAACGCTCGCTGTGGGCGGCGTGTTCATCATGCAG
This sequence comes from uncultured Oscillospiraceae bacterium, assembly GCA_934511165.1. GTDB lineage: Bacteria > Bacillota > Clostridia > Oscillospirales > Oscillospiraceae > Apopatocola. The sequence continues at coordinate 24,185 of CAKSWA010000020.1, forward strand.
GGCAAAATGGACGCGGTCGATCTCATCACATTTTCGCTGTACGTTTCGGTGTTTATGGCGCCGATCCGAAAGCTCACGCAGTTCGTCGAGCAGTTCCAGAAGGGAAGCTCCGGCTTTCTGCGGTTTCTGGAGATCATGCGCACCGAGCCGGACGTGAAGGACGCGCCGGACGCGAAGGAGCTCACGGCGGTAAAGGGCGGTGTTGAGTACCGGGACGTATCGTTCCACTACCAGAACGGCGAAGAGGTACTGCGACACGTGAATCTCACGATCACGCCGGGCGAAACGCTCGCGCTTGTGGGGCCGTCCGGGAGCGGCAAGACAACGCTCTCGCAGCTCCTGCCGCGGTTTTACGATGTGACCGGCGGCGCAGTGCTCGTGGATGGGCAGGACGTGCGGGAAGTGACGCAGTCCTCGCTCCACCGGTACATCGGCATCATCCAGCAGGACGTGTTCCTCTTTGCCGACACCGTGCGGGAGAATATCCGCTATGGCCGCCCGGATGCGACCGACGAGGAGGTCGCGCAGGCGGCGATCCTGGCCTCCGTCCACGAGGAGATCATGGAAATGCCGCAGGGGTACGATACGTTTGTCGGCGAGCGCGGCGCGATGCTCTCCGGCGGACAGAAGCAGCGAATCGCCATTGCGCGCGTATTCTTGAAAAACCCGCCCATCCTCGTGCTCGATGAGGCGACGAGCGCGCTGGACAGCGTGACCGAGGCCGCTATTCAGGCGTCCTTGGAAAAGCTCAGCCGCGGGCGGACGACGATCGTTGTGGCGCACCGGCTCGCCACGGTCCGCGGCGCGGATCACATCGCCGTCATCGATAAAGAGGGCGTGAGCGAATACGGAACGCATGCGGAGCTCATGGAGAAAAACGGGCTCTATGCCGCGCTCTGGAATACGCAGAGGCTATCGTGATGAAAAACCTCTCCGTCTTTTGCCTGCGGCAAAATCCACCTCCCCTAATAGGGGAGGCAAGTCAGTTTTTCGCAAACCCGCTTGGCCCCCCTGACAGGGGGGATGGCAGCCGCAAGGCTGACTGAGGGGTTTTCCTTATAACCCTATTGAAAAAGCCAAACCGTCTGCCTATAATACAAGGCATACGATCCGGGAGGAATGAAATATGAAACGAACGAAGATCAAAGAGCTGTGGACAAACGCCGCCGCGTTTGACGGGCAGCACATCACCGTCTGCGGCTGGGCGCGCACGATCCGCGATATGAAGAATTTCGGCTTCCTCGAGCTGAACGACGGCAGCTCCTTCAAGGGACTGCAGGTCGTCCTCGAACGCGAGAAGGTCGCCAATTACGATGAGATCGTCCGCCAGAACGTCGGCGCGGCGTTCATCGCCGAAGGTACGCTCGTCCTCACGCCGGAGGCTCCCCAGCCGTTCGAGCTCAAGGCCGAGACCGTCACGGTCGAGGGCGTTTCCTCGCCGGACTACCCGCTGCAGAAAAAGCGCCACAGCGTGGAGTATCTGCGCACGATCCAGCATCTCCGGCCGCGTACGAATCTCTTTTCCGCGGCGTTCCGCGTGCGCAGCGTCGCCGCCGCCGCCGTGCATGAGTTTTTCCAGAGCCGCGGCTTTGTGTACGTGAACACCCCCATCATCACCGGCTCAGACTGCGAGGGCGCCGGCGAGATGTTCCAGGTCACCACGCTCGATATCGATAACCCGCCGCGCACGCCGGACGGAAAGGTCGATTACTCCAAGGACTTCTTCGGCAAGCGCACGAGCCTCACGGTCTCCGGCCAGCTCAACGCCGAAAACTTCGCCATGGCGTTCGGCGACGTGTACACCTTCGGGCCGACGTTCCGCGCCGAGAACTCCAACACCCAGCGCCACGCCGCCGAGTTCTGGATGATCGAGCCGGAAATGGCGTTCTGCGATCTGGACGGCGATCTCGTCGTCATGGAAGAAATGGTGAAGTACATCATCTCCACCGTTCTTGAAAAGTGCCCGCAGGAGATGGACTTCTTCACGAAGTTCGTCGATAAGGGTCTGCGCGAGCGGCTCGAGCACGTGCGCGACAGCGCCTTTGGCCGCGTCACCTATACCGAGGCCGTGGAGCTTCTGCAGAAGTCCGGCAAGGAGTTTGACTACCCCGTTTCCTGGGGCGTCGATCTCCAGACCGAGCACGAGCGCTATCTCACCGAGGAAATTTTCAAAAAGCCCCTCTTTGTCACCGACTACCCGAAGGAGATCAAGGCGTTCTACATGCGCCTGAACGACGACGGCAAAACCGTCGCCGCGGCGGACTGCCTTGTGCCGGGCATCGGCGAGATCATCGGCGGCTCGCAGCGCGAGGAGCGGCTTGACCTGCTCACCGCGCGCATGGCTGAGCTTGGCCTCAACGAAGAGGATTACTGGTGGTATCTCGACCTGCGCCGCTACGGCTCCTGCCGCCACGCGGGCTTCGGTCTCGGCTTTGAGCGCATGGTCATGTACCTGACCGGCATTTCCAACATCCGCGACGTGGAGCTGCATCCGCGCACCGTCGGCAACGCCGATTTCTAATTTATAATGGAAAAACCCCTCCGTCACAGCGCTGCGCGCTGCGCCACCTCCCCTGCCAGGGGAGCTGGCAGCCGTAAGGCTGACTGATGGGGTTCTCACCGATAAAATAAACTACAAGGGGGACACGACATGAAGTACAACATTCAGGGCGAGCCGATGCCCGTCGTCATCTGCCATCTGGAAGCGGGCGAGAGCATGATCACCGAGCGCGGCTCCATGGTGTGGATGAGCGCCAACATGCGCATGGAGACCAAGGCCGGCGGACTCGGCAAGGCGCTCGGCCGCATGTTCGGCGGCGAGAGCCTTTTCCAGAACACCTATACCGCCGAGGGCGGCCCCGGCATGATCGCCTTTGCCTCCAGCTTCCCGGGCGCGATCCGCGCCGTGGAGATCACGCCGAGCATGCCCGTGATTGCGCAGAAGAGCGCCTTCCTCGCCGCGACGCCGGGCGTTGACCTCTCCATCCACTTGCAGAAAAAAGTCGGCGCCGGTTTCTTCGGCGGCGAGGGCTTCATCATGCAGAAGCTCTCCGGCCACGGCATGGCATTTCTGGAGATCGACGGCTCGGCGGTCGAATATACGCTCGCGCCGGGACAGCAGATCATCGTGGACACCGGCAATCTCGCCATGGTGGACGCCACGTGCCAGATCGATATCCAGACCGTCCGCGGCGCGAAGAACGTCCTCTTCGGCGGCGAGGGTCTTTTCAACACCGTCGTCACCGGTCCGGGGCGCGTCGTTTTGCAGACGATGGCGCTGCCCGCCTTCGCGAGCGCGCTCATCCCGTATCTGCCGGCGAAGTCGGACTGACGCTCACACAGCAAAATGGATAGAAAGCGGCGGGAGAAAACCGCCGCCTTCTATCCAGAATGGATATTTTTTCAAAGATACTTGAATTTTTCACAAACTAAGAATAGTATAGGCGGACACGGAGAAAATTTACGGATTTTTTTCGTGTTCTTTCTTCTGTTATATACATCGGATTTTATATGTTGTTTGTGCCGAGGTGGGTAAATGAAAAAAAGATATGAGATCAATATGACAAAAGGGCCGCTCCTGCCGGAGCTTCTGCAGTTTATCCTGCCGCTGATGCTCTCGTCCATGCTGCAGATCGCGTTCAACGCCGCCGACCTCATCGTCGTCGGCCGGTTCGGACGGCCGCACTCCATGGCGGCGGTCGGCGCGAACGGCGCGATGATCAATCTGATCATCAATGTGCTCATGGGTCTTGCCACGGGCGGCGGCGTGCTCTGCGCGCGGTATTACGGCGCGAACCAGACCGACAAGCTGCACCGCACCGTGTCCACAACGCTCATCACCGGCGTGATCGGCGGCGTGATCACCGGCGCTCTCGGACTTGCGCTCACGGTGCCGCTGCTGCGGCTCGTAGGCAGCCCGGACGAGGTGCTGCCGCTCGCCACGGTGTATCTTCGGATCTACTTCCTCGGCCTGCCGGTCATGGCGCTTTATAACTTTTCCGCCGCAGCGCTGCGCGCGCTCGGCAACACGCGCCAGCCGCTCATCTATCTTGCCATCGCCGGTGTGCTGAACGTTATTATGAATCTCTTTTTTGTTATCGTCGTCGGCATTGACGTTGCGGGCGTTGCCATTGCCACGGTGCTCAGCCAGTGCGTTTCCGGCTTCCTCACGGTGCGCTGCCTGCTGACATCGCAGGAGCTGCACGTTAAAGAGCTGCATTTCTCCGGCCACATTTTCAAGAAAATGATGAATATCGGCATCCCCGCCGGTATCCAGGGCTCGCTCTTCTCCATTTCCAACTTCATCATTCAGGCTTCAGTCAACTCGTTCGGCGCGGCGGTCATCGCCGGCAACAGTGCGTGCGTGAGCGTCGAGGGGCTGCTCTATTGCCCGGCAGACGCCGTGATGCAGGCGGCCACCACCGCCGTGAGCCAGAACGTCGGCGCGCAGGAGTATGAGCGCTCGCGCTCCGTCGCCCGGTGGTCAATGGTGCTTGTCGTGGCTCTGACCGGCATACTGACATTGATCGCGGTCGTGTTCCGGCAGCAGGTGTTGGGGCTTTATACCTCGAGCGAGGAAGAGCTGCAGGCGGCGTTCACCCGTATGATGATCGTCTGCTTAACGTATTCGCTCGACGGCACGATGGCGGCCATGTCCGGCGTGAACCGCGGTCTCGGGTACAGCATGCTCTCCGCGGCGGTGACGTTCGTCGGCGCGTGCGTGTTCCGCATCATCTGGGTATATACGGTGTTTGCGAGCGTCGGTACGCTCGAGAGCCTGTATGTGTCCTATCCGATCTCCTGGATCCTTTCCACGGCCGCGCACATCGTGTGCTACTACATCATCCGCAAAAAGCCGTTCAAGGCGACGCTCGAAGCAAAAGCCGCCGCGGCTTGATCTCTCCATCTTCTCAAAGAAAAGACCGGCGCCTCCCGTTTTTCGGGAGGCGCCGGTTTTGCGTGTCTTACATTATCAGGCCGCGGGGAGGGGCATGGTGGTGATGCCGGGGACCTCGCCGGTGGCGGCGTCCACGTAGCAGTCGTACTGCAGCCAGTCGCTGGTGAAGCGGACTTCGTAGTAGCCGTTATCCAGCGTGATCTCTTCGTCGGTGATCTCGTTGGTGTTTACACCCGCGCTGCGGGCGGCCTCGCTCAGCGCGACGGCGGCGGTCAGATTCAGTTCATAAATGTTGTTCTTCATACGATAAAACTCCTTTGCAAATTCTCCCTTGTCGGCGGGACATGGGGTTTCTTTCATCTTGGCTGTAGTTTACAAAGGAATTCTAAGAGAAATATTAAAAGAACAAAAAAGAAAAAATTTTTTGTGTCTATTTTTTGACCGGCGGGAGCACGATGCGGAAGTCGCTGCCCTGTCCGGGCTCGCTCACGACCTCGGCGCGGGCACGGTGGACGAGCGCGATCTCCCGCACGAGCGAGAGGCCGAGCCCCGTGCCGCCCTCGGCGCGGGAGGCGTCGCACCGGTAAAACCGCTGCCAGATCTTTTCCTGCTCCGCCCTGGGGATGCCGGGGCCGTCGTCCTTGACGGAGATCACGGCGCAGCCGTTCTCGCGAAAGAGCGAGACGCGGATGTGCCCGTTTTCCGCGCCGTATTTGTAGGCGTTCTGCATCAGGTTGAACATTGCCCGCGAGAGGAGCGAGGGGTTGTACGCGGCCTCAACATCCGGCGTGATGTCGGTGGTAAGCGTGATGCCGCGCTCGTCCGCAGGGACGAACTCGTCGCAGCAGGCGTCTACGAAGCCGGAGAGATCGCACACGCGCAGCGGGTATTTCTCCGTGCCCTGCTGGATGCGCGTGAGCGAGAGAAGCTGCTCGATGAGAGCGTTCATTTTGTTGCCCTGCTGCTCGATGACGCCGATGGAGGAGAGAAAATCCTCCTTTGTTTCCGCCTTGCGTTTTGCGCGGTCGCACTCGGCGAGGATCACCGCCACGGGCGTGCGCAGTTCGTGCGAGGCATCGGCGGTGAACTGCTTTTTGGACAGGAACGATGTTTCGAGCCGCGCGAACATGCCGTCAAATGTGCGGGCGAGCCGCCGCATCTCCCGCGGGCCGCGCCGGAGATTGAGCCGGGCCGAGAGATCGTCGCCGTCGGAGATGTTGCCCGCGGCCTCGGTGATGCGCTCGAGCGGGAGGAACGAATCGCGCGCAATGAGCCAGCCGCCGCCGATGGAGAGCAGCAGCAAAACCGGCAGCAGCGACCACGTGAGCGGCAATATAACACGCCCCGGCCCCGCCGCGGCGTCCGCAGAGATGATGCCGCGCACCCAGAGCCCCGTGATCGTCATGTCGACATAGGAATCGTATACGAGCCAGTCCTTTCCGTCCGCCGAATAGGGGCGCACTGCGCCCGTCTGAAGCGGCAGATCGACCGTCTCTGCAAACGGCACGGCGCCGCGGAGATACGTCCCCCCGGCGTCGTAGTAGGTGCAGTACACCCCGTGCTTATATTCCTTCATGTCGTCCCAGTCGAACGTGCCGTTATCGAATTCGATATCGTCGGCGCGCCTGGAGACCTCCTTGACGACCTGCGACGTCGGATTCGCGATCACCGAGCCGTTCATCACCAGCACGAACGTGAGCGTAACGCCCGCGAGCAGGAGCATCATCAGCGTGAACCAGAGCACCATCCGCCATTTTGCCGACATATTCAATCCTCCCGCAGCACCCAGCCCGTGCCCCACACGGTGTGGATGAGTTTTTTGGAAAATCCGGCGTCGATTTTTTTGCGCAGATACCCGACGTACACGTCCACAACGTTCGTGCCGCCCTCATAATCGTAGTTCCAGAGATTGTTCTCGATGCGCTCGCGCGAGAGCACAACGCCCTTATTCCGGATCATGTATTCAAGCAGGGCGTATTCGCGGCTCGTCAGCTCAATGACGCGCCCGGCGCGGACGACCGTGTGCGCGCTCACGTCCACGGAGAGATCGGCGATCGTATAAACGTTCGTGCGCGTATCGGTATATTTGCGCGCCATCACGCGCACCACGGCGAGCAGCTCCTGCATATGGAACGGCTTTACGAGATAGTAGTCCGCGCCGGTCTCCAGCCCCTCGACCTTATCCTCCACGCTGTCGCGGGACGTGAGGAACAGCACGGGCGTTGTGCTGCCGCTCTCGCGCAGCTTCCGCACGAGCGTCAGCCCGTCCATGCGCGGCATCATGATATCGAGCACGAGCACATCGTATTCCGCGCACGCGAGCGCGTCCCACGCCTCCTGCCCGTCAAAGCAGGGATCGATGCTGTACCCTTCGTCGGTCAGCGCCTCGGTCAGAATGCGGTTGAGATTTCTTTCATCCTCCGCCACAAGAATTCGCATGTCAGTTCACCTCGGAGCGTAGTATAGCGAGGAAAATTAAGAAAAGTCTTAAAAGGTTAAGAAGAAAATGCCTCCCCTGCGGGGAGGCGTATTTATGTTATTCCGCGTGCTGGGCCTCGGCCAGGGTGACGATGTCGCCGACGCCGTCGAGCACCGCGCTGGGGCGGTAGGCGTATTCGTCGAGCGTCGCTTCTGTGGAGATGCCGGAGAGGACTAGCACCGTGGACATGCCGCACTCCATGCCGGAGATAACGTCCGTGTCCATCCGGTCGCCGACCATGACGGCCTCGGCGCTGTGGCAGCCGAGACGCTTGAGCCCGGTGCGCATCATGAGCGGGTTCGGCTTGCCGCAGAAGTACGCCTGCTTGCCGGTGGCCATTTCGATGGGCGCGATGAGCGCGCGGCACGCCGGGGCGATGCCGTTTTCGATGGGGCCGGAGAGATCGGAGTTCGCGCCGATGAGCTTAGCGCCCGCAAGCACGAGATTTGTTGCCTTCGTGAGCGAGTCGAGCGAGTAGTTCCGCCCCTCGCCGACGATCACATAGTCGGGATTCACGTCGTTCATGGTGATGCCCGCGTCATAAAGAGCGTTCAGAAGTCCCGCCTCGCCGATCACGTAGGCCGAGCAGCCCGGCGACTGGTCGCGGATGAAGGACGCCGTTGCGAGCGCGCTCGTATAAAACCGCGCCTCCGGCACGTCCAGCCCCATGCGGGCGAGCTTCTGCTTGAGTTCAAGCGGCGTGCAGCCGCTGTTGTTCGTGAGAAAGAGATATTCCTTGCCCGTGCGCTGCAGCCAGTCGATAAACTCCGGCACGCCGGGGAGAATTTTGTTGCCGTGATAGATCACGCCGTCCATATCGCAGATAAAGCCTTTTTTGTCATTAAAATTCAGCATTGTATTCCTCCTTGCAATTCGATGTAAATATGCCGAAAACCCGCGGCGAGCGGGCTTCGGTCGGGGTATGTTATTTTTCCGGGAACGTCACGGTGAAGACCGAGCCTTCGCCCGGCTCGCTCTCAACGCGCACGTCCGCCTTCTGAATGAGCGCGGCGTGCTTCACGATGGAGAGCCCGAGCCCCGTGCCGCCGACGGCCTTGGAGCGGCTCTTGTCCACGCGGTAAAACCGCTCGAAAATGCGGCTCTGGCTGTCCTTCGGGATGCCGACGCCGGTGTCGCTCACGGTGAGGATGACCAGCGTGTCCTCCGGCGTGACGGTGATGTCGACGCGTCCGCCGGAGCGGTTGTACTTGATGGCGTTGTCGCAGAGATTGTAAACGATGCTGTGGAGAAGCTGCGGCACGCCCTGCATGGGAGCGCTCACGCCCTTGAGCGAGAGCGTCACGTTGGCGCCGGAGGCTTCGGTCTCCAGACTGTCCACGGCGTTTTCCGCGATGCGGAGAAGATCGCAGGACTCGAACACATAATCCTCGCCGCCCGCGTCGAGACGGGTGAGATCGATGATGTCCTCGACGAGCTTCGTCATGCGGCCGGACTCGGTGCGGATCTTCCCGGCGAAGGGCTTCACATCCTCCGGTCGCGCGAGCCCGTTTTCCAGGAGCTCAGCGTATCCGGAAATGGCGTGCAGCGGCGTTTTCAGCTCGTGGGAGACGTTTGCGGTGAATTCCTGCCGGATGAGCGAGGCGCGCTCGATCTCGGCGCGGTCGCGCCGGAGCTGCGCCTGCTGCGCGGCGATGCGCCGCAGAAGCGGCTCGACCTCGCGGTACTCGTCTCTTTCATAATACTGCATCGGGTTGTCCGGGTCAATGGCATTGATGGGGCCGACGATCTTTTTTGTGAGCCGCGAGGCAAGGAAGAACGAAAACGCGAGCGCGAGCAGCGCCACAAGGCAGATCGGCTGCGCAAAGCCGAGCACGAGCGACCAGAGCGCGAGCTGCACAACCGAGAGCCGGAGCACCGTGCCGTCCGGGAGACGCTGCGCGGCATAGAGCTGGCGGTCAGCCAGAGTGGGGGAGTACCGGCGCGCCTCGCCCGTGCCGGTCCGGAGCGCCTGCTGGATCTCCTCGCGTTCGAGATGATTTTCCATGCGCGAGACATCCGCCTCGGTGTCGAAGAGCACCGTGCCGTCCGCGTCGATCCAGGTGACGCGGTAGTCGCCGGTCGAAAGGCCGGTGAAGTAATCCTCGCCGCAGAGCGCCACGCCCTGCGCGGCGAGCGCCGTTTCCGCGTGCAGCTGCTTCATCTGTACGCCGGTAAAGTAGTTATAGGATATGCCCATGATAAAGACGAGCGACGCAATGAACACCGCGAGCGCCGCGCCCCAGATGGCGGTGAAGATTTTCCGGCTCATTTCGCGCCCTCCATTTTATAGCCGACGCCGCGCACTGTTTCGATGAGGCTGCCGCATTCGGCGAGCTTCGTGCGCAGCGTGCCGACGTGCACGTCCACGGTGCGCGTCTCTCCGGCGTAATCGGCGTCCCACACGCGCGCGAGCAGCGCTTCGCGCGAGAACACCTGCCCGATGTTTTCGAGAAAGAGCTTCAAAAGCTCATATTCCTTGAGCGTGAGCGAGACGGGGCGGTCGTTCACCGTGACGGCGTGGCGGCCTTCGTCGAGCGTGACGCCGCCGCAGGAGAGCACGCCGGACGGCTGGCGTGCCGTGCGGCGCAGCACCGCGCGGATGCGCGATACCATTTCCATCATGCCGAAGGGCTTCGCGAGATAGTCGTCCGCGCCGGTGTCCAGCCCGACGACCTTGTCATACTCGCTGCCGCGGGCGGTGGCAAGTATGACGGGGAGCTGCGCCGTGAGCGGGGAGGAGCGCAGCTTTTTCAGTATTTCAAGACCGTCCTCGCCGGGGAGCATGATGTCAAGCAGCACGATATCCGGCACATGCTCACGCATGGCCTCCCAGAACGCGCCGCTCTCGGCAAAGCCCCGCGCCTCAAAGCCGGACGCGCGCAGCGTATAGAGCACCAGATCGCGGATGCTGGCGTCGTCTTCCACACAATATATCATAAGGACGCCCCCTCTCATTATCGAGCCTATCATACTATATAAAATGTAAAGAGGGAAACCCCGATCGTGTAAAATTGAAGTAAAATGTAAAAAGAACAGAAGAAAACCCCTCAGTCAGCCTGACGGCTGCCAGCTCCCCTATTAGGGGAGCTGGCAAAACCGGAGGTTTTGACGGAGGGGTTTCTCCATCGGTAAGTCTAAATTTTCTTCCGCACCAGCCCGACAGCGAACGCGAGCACGAGCACGCCCGCGGCGGAGGCGCTGGCGATGGGGACAAGCGTGCGCGAGAGCTCCCGCAGCGAGAAGGCCGTCGGCGCGCAGAGCGCCCCGGCCGCACACGCAAGCGCGAGACAAGAGAGAGCCACAACGCCGCGCCGCCTGTCGAGCTTCGGGAAGCACAGCGTGAGCTCGCCTGTTGCCGCCTGCAAAAGCGCGCCGAGCAGGAGGAAGTCGGTCGTGACCCACTGCGCCACGACGAGCGCCTCCACGCGCTCCAGCAGCCGGAAAATGCGGATGCAGCGGATCATAACGAAAAACGGATAGTGCATCTCGGCGGTGAGCGATGCGCCGAACGTGGCGACGACCGTGACGCATAAAAGCGCCGCGAGCAGACCGAGCGCGAGAAACGCGCGGTTGAAGGACGCCGCAAGCGGCCCCGGCTCCGTCCGGTCGGAGAGAAAGGCGAGCAGCAATAGAACGCTCATCGTGCTCAGCAGCCACAGCGTGCCGCGCGCGGCGTCCATAACGGTTTCCCGCGACAGCGGCGCGAGATTTGCCGCGTCCAGCCCCGGAAGGCAGAAGAGAAACACAAAAAGAAATACGAGCGCGAGCAGCGGCAGCGCGACCTCCGCGCAGCGCCCGAGCGTTTTGAGCCGCCCGAGACACGCCGGAACGCAAAGCACCGCCATCACCGCCATAAAAAGCCAGGGGCGGCTCCCCGGATACACCGCCGTCACGAACCGGTCGGCCCCGGCGCGCAGCACGAACCCGGCATAGAACAGTGTCCAGCCTGTATAAAACAGCACCGCCGCCGTGCCGCCGAAGCGCCCGAACACGCGCAGCAGTACGCCGCCGAGCCCTTCGCCGGGGAGCCGCTTTCGCGTCAGACGGCCGAGCAGGAGCCCTGCGAGCGGCAGCGGCGCGAGCGCGAGCAGCGCCGAGAGCCACACTGCGCCCCCGGCGCCCTGTACCGCCATGCCCGGCGTCTGCCGGATGAGCGGCGAGAGCGCGGAAACAAAAAGCAATATCGAAAGCTGGCGGCGGGATATGCCGTCGGTGCGCTCATCCATGCGATCTCTCCTCCCCGTGGGCGCTGCCGTAAATATCATAGGAGCGCTCGAGCACGCTCTCCGCCTGCACGGCCGTGCGCAGCGAGGCGAGGACGCCCTCGTCCTTCACCTCCGGCAGCACGCGCCAGAGCTCCAGAAAATCGGCAGCCAGCGTCTTTGAAGCCTCCAGCGCCGCTTCGATCTGCGCTGCCACGGCGCGGGAGAGCTCCTCTTCCAGCCGCGCGAGCACTTCGGCGTCTGCGGTGTCCGCGCCGGAGGATTCCGTCACTCCCGCGCGGACGCGCACCGCAATTTGAAGCGCCGCCCCTTCCCCGTCCCGGACGGGGGAGAGGGAAGCCTTTGCCGTGTGCAGCTGCACCGTTACCGTGCCGCCGCTCCCGTCGGGGAGGACGTAGCTTGCCTGCGGCGCAAAGCCGAGAAGAAGATCCGCGCCGAGCGC
>CAKSWA010000021.1 GCA_934511165.1 uncultured Oscillospiraceae bacterium
GTCGCCGGAGAAAATGATTGATACTCTATTTGCGCCTGCGGGCGCAAACTCTGCGAGGCTTTTTTGACAGTCTGAAAGACGCCGAAGGTGTTGCCTTCGGCGTCTTTTGCATGCGTATAACGAATCTCTTACACCATATGACAGCTGCCGCAGTTTTCGCAGTCGGGGAACTGGGAGTGGTCGTAGGGGATGTTGTTCTTGTCGTAATAGTCCTTCACGGCGGTCTTGATGGCTTCCTCAGCCAGCACGCTGCAATGCAGCTTGTGCGCGGGCAGACCGTCGAGCGCTTCCACGACTTCCTTATTCGACACGGCAAGAGCTTCCTCGATCGTCTTGCCCTTGATCATCTCGGTGGCCATGGAGCTTGAAGCAATGGCGCTGCCGCAGCCGAACGTTTCAAACTTCACGTCCTCGATGACGTTGTCCTTGATCTTCAAATACATCTTCATGATATCGCCGCATTTGGCGTTGCCGACCTCGCCGACACCGTCCGCATCGGGGATCTCGCCGACGTTGCGGGGATTTTTGAAATGATCCATTACCTTATCGCTGTAAAGAGCCATGATGCTTGCCTCCTTTTATCTCAAAGCATGAACTGTTTTTTGCCGGACGTAAGGTCTTTCCAGACCGGGGACATGTTGCGGAGATACTCCACAACGCGCGGAATTTCCCGAAGCATGTGATCAACCTGCTCTTCCGTGTTCTCCTCGCAGAGCGTGAGACGCAGCGAGCCGTGCGCAACCTCGTGCGGGCGGCCGATGGCGAGCAGAACGTGGCTCGGATCGAGCGAGCCGGACGTGCACGCGCTGCCGGAGGAGGCGCAGATGCCCGCCTCGTCGAGCAGCAGCAGAAGGCTTTCGCCCTCAATGCCTTCAAAGCAGAAATTCACATTGCCGGGGAGACGCTTCGTCTCATCGCCGTTGAGCGCCGCGTGCGGGATGGTCTTGAGCCCTGCGATAAGCTTATTGCGCAGAGCGCTGACGTACGCTGCGTTCTTGTCGAGATTCTCGCACGCCTCGGAAAGCGCCGCCGCCATCGCGACGATGCCGCCGATGTTCTCCGTGCCGGCGCGCTTGCCGCGCTCCTGTGCGCCGCCCTCGATCACGTTCACCAGCGGGATGCCCCGGCGGGCATACAGTGCGCCGACACCCTTCGGGCCGTGGAACTTATGCGCGGAAAGGGAGAGCATATCGATGTTCTGCGCCTTCACGTCGATGGCGACGTGTCCCGTCGCCTGCACGGCGTCCGTGTGGAAGATGACGCCCTTTTCATGGCAGACCGCGCCGATCTCCGCGATGGGCTGAATGGTGCCGATCTCGTTGTTGGCGTACATGATCGTCACAAGGCAGGTATCCTCGCGGATGGCATCGCGCACCTGCTCGGGCATGACGATGCCGTTTTCGTGAACGTCCAGCAGCGTGACCTCGTAGCCGTACTTTTCCAGCTTCTTGAGCGTATGCAGCACGGCGTGATGCTCAAACGCCGTGGAAATGATGTGCTTCCTGCCCTTCTTCGCGCCGATGGCCGCCGCGGAGAGGATGGCCTGGTTGTCTGCCTCGCTGCCGCCGGAGGTGAAGGTGATCTCCCGTGCCTCGGCGCCCAGACACCTGGCAACCGTTTCGCGCGCCGCGGCGAGCGCTTCCGCCGACTTCTGGCCGAATTCGTAAAGACTCGAAGCGTTGCCGTACCAGGTATCCAGATACGGCAGCATCGCGTCAATGGCCGTTTTGCTCATCTTCGTTGTCGCCGCGTTGTCCGCATATACAAACATGGAAAAAGCTCCTTTCAAAACCCTACTGTTTTTGTATGTTTACAATGTAGCACCATAAACATATATTGTCAATAGGTTTTTCGAAAGGAGCGCTTCCGCGCCGGGTTATTCCCCGGAATTGGCTGATTTTGCGGCAATATTGCCGTTTATGAGGTCGGAGAGCGTGACGCTGTCGAGATAATCGTTCATCACGCGGTCGAGCTCTTTCCAGAGCGGCAGCGTGAGACAGTTGTCGGCGTTCGGGCATTCCGCGTCGCCGGATCTGACGCAGGATACCGGCGCGAGAGAGCCCTCCGCGGCGCGGAGGATGTCTCCGACGGCGTATTCCTCCGGACGGCGGGCGAGCCGGTAGCCGCCGCCGCGGCCGCGCTGCGTCAGCAAAAACCCGCTGCGGCTGAGCGCGGCGACGATGCCTTCCAAATATTTTTCGGATATGTTCTGGCGCTGGGCGATATCCATCAGCACAACATACTCTTCCCCGCCGTTGCGGGCAAGATCTGCCATGACGCGCAGCGCGTAGCGTCCCTTGGTTGAGATCAGCATGGGGTTTTCCTCCTGATTGGATTCTTTTATAAACATACTATATCACAATGTTTTAAATTGTACAACCGCTATCGTCTTGACAAACCCTGGCGAATCGGGTAAAAAGAGAAAAGTTTTTTCACAGGAAGGTTGAATGCATGAAATACATCCGTCAGTTCGGCATCATTCTGCTCGTGTCGTTTCTCGGCGAGCTGCTGCATTATCTGCTGCCGCTGCCCGTTCCGGCGAGCATCTACGGAATTATCCTGCTCTTCACGGCGCTGGAAACGCATCTTCTGAAAGTGGACGCCATTCGCGAAACGAGCGCGTTTCTGCTGGAGATCATGCCGATGCTGTTTGTTCCGGCGGGCGTGGGACTGCTGGAAAAATGGGACGTGCTGCGCCCCGTGTGGCTGCCGTTTGTTGTGATCGTCGTTGTATCGACGTTCACGGTGTTTGCCGCCGCCGGGCGCACGACGCAGCTTGTAATGCGCCTGCGCCAGAAAAGGGGGACGAGAGACGATGCGTGAGCTGATCGAAACCTCCGCCTTTCTCGGCGTTGTCATCACCATCGCCTCGTTTGAGCTGGGGCACGTCATCCGCCGGAAATGGAATTTTGCGCTTTTCAATCCCCTGCTGCTGGGGATCGTCTTTTCCATCGCCATTCTGCTTTTGTTCCGCATCGATTACGCCAGCTATCTCAACGGCGCAAAGCACATCAATTTTCTGCTCACCCCGGCCACGGTATGTCTCGCCGTGCCGCTTTATGAGAAATTTGAGCTGCTGAAGAAAAACGCGCTCGCCGTAACGCTCGGCATTGCCGCCGGCGTCGCCGCGAGCCTTGCCACGGTGTTTGCGCTCTCGGCACTCTTCCGGCTCGACTTCTCTCTGTTCGCCACGCTTCTTCCCAAATCCATCACCACCGCCATTGGGATGGATCTTTCCGCAGGGCTCGGCGGGTACGCCTCGCTCACGGTAGCGGCCATCATCATGACCGGCGTTCTCGGCAACATCTGCGCCGAGGGCGCGTGCCGCCTCTTCCGCATCACAAGCCCCATTGCGCAGGGCGTTGCCATCGGGACGGCCGCGCACGCCGTCGGCACATCCCGCGCGCTTGAAATGGGCGAAATTCAGGGCGCAATGAGCTCGCTTTCGCTCGTTGTGGCGGGACTGCTCACCGTTATACTCGCCGCACCCGTCGCGTCGCTTTACGGTTTATAAGATGCAACGCTCCCCGCCGGATCGTTTCTCCGGCGGGGAGCGTTTTTGCGTTATGGAATCATTCCTCCGGCGTGTCGCCGCAGGTGTCGGCAATGATGTACCGCGGCCGGCCCTTCACTTCCTCATAGATTTTGGAAATGAAGTACCCGATGATGCCGAGGCTAATCATGATAATGCTGCTTGAAAAAAGCTGGATGAGGATCACGGTCGTAAAGCCGCCGAGCGCCCGCCCGGAGAACTTCTGCACAAGTGCGATCGTGCCGAACACAATCGCCACAAGCAGCATGATGCCGCCGAGGATGGTGACGATCTGCATGGGCGCGGAGGAAAACGAGGCGATGTTTTCCACGGCGTACCTGGCAAGCGAGCGTGTTGACCATTTGGAAGTTCCGCCCGCGCGCTCCTGCACGTCGAAAGGGATGCTCGCCGTTTTGAAGCCGATCCACGAGGAGAGCGCGCGAAAAAAGGCGTTCCGCTCGCGCATGTTGATAAGGACGTTGACCGCTTTCCGGTCAAGCAGCTTAAAGTCTGAAGCATTGGCCATGTCAATGCCGGTCGCGCGGCTGATGAGGGAGTAGAATGCGCGCGCCGCAAGGCCGTATGCGCGGCTCTCCGTGCCGCGGCTGGACTTCTGCCCTTCCACGATCTCGTACCCCTGCTCCCACAGGCGGTACATTTCCACGATCTTCTCCGGCGGGTGCTGAAGATCGCCGTCGATCACGACGCAGCACTCGCCCCGCGCCGCAGCGAGGCCCGCAAGGATCGCCGCTTCCTTGCCGAAATTCCGGGAAAAATGCACCCCGCGGACGCCGCCGGACGCGGAGAGTGCCGTGATCTTCTCCCATGTGGCATCTTTGGAGCCGTCGTCTACAAAAATGAGTTCGCAGCCGATGGCGGCGTCCGACAGCACGCCGCGGATGACCGAAGCCGTTTTTTCCAGAACCGCCTCTTCATTATAGACGGGAATAACTACCGACAGCATTACTCCGCCTCCTTTGCCGCTTCCCGTTCGCACCGGATCTCGCCAATGCCGAGCACGTCCGCCATAGCGTCGTTCGGCCAGCTCTGCGGGTCTTCTGTATCGAGATACTTGAGACCGTCGAGTGCGGAATAGCGCGTCTGCGTCTCGATATACGGTACCGTAACGCTGCTCTCGCCGCGCGTGGCCGCCTCGGTGATGGTTGTCTCATTTGTACGAACCTGAAGATATACATTTGTGATGTCGGCAAAGCCATAAACGCCCCAGTAGAGCGTCGGCAGCACGAGCACCGCCGCCGCACACAGCACCGAAAGCTTCGCTTTGCCGGAGAAAAGCTCCGAAATAAGCACGGCGTCCGCCGCGATAAGCAGCACCGCCGGAAAGGCAAGACACCTCTCCGGGTAATACGAGGCAAGGCTCAAGGAAAAATTAGCGCAGAGCGAGCCGAGAAAGAGCGCTGCCGCAAGGAGAATTCTCTCCCGCCGGACATGATACCAGAGCGCCATCACGAGCGTGACAGCGAAAACGATGAGCGGAACCGCCAGCTCGCGATAGGCCATCAGCGCGGCAACGAGACCCGTGCCGACGGACGCGAGCGATCCCTCCGCGCCGCTTTTCAGGCTTTCCGCCGGGCGGGTCATCATAAAGAGAAATCCCGCAGTTGCCGCCAGAACCGGCAGCCACGGCAGAAGGCCGTTTTTCTTTTTTCGGGCCGCACGGCGGCCGAGGAGCAGCAGCGCGCAAAGGAATATCGCGCCGGCCGCCATATTTTCCAGATACGCGCCGGTATAAAAGCCCACGAGCATCCGCAAAATCCAGAATACCGGCTTTTTCTCCGTGTCCCGCTCAAAAAGACGGAGATAGGGCGTGAGAAACGCCAGTCCTGCAAGACAGCCCCAACCGTAGTTGCACGCCCCGTCCAGCCAGAAAAACACCTGGCCGAACGCCGGGACGAACACCCACACGGCACAGAAGATCACAAAGAGGACGAGATTGTTCCGCTCCCCCTCCGGCTGCGCGAGACGGGCAAGGAGCGCGATCAGCGCCGTGAATACCAGAGCATTTACTATATTGAATACCGCCTTGGGAAGCAGGAGAAAAAGCTGCACCCAGAAATGGGCGAAGAGCCGCCCGTTCATACTGTACGCGTGCGCCGCTATCGAGGGGAGTATATCGCGTACCGCCGTAATGCGCTCGCCGGTCGCAAAGCTTCGCATATACGCCCAGTCGTCCACCGCATACGGCGTAAGGACGTTTCCGAGCAGCATGAGAAGAAAAATTCCGAGCAACAGCGCCGTTCGCACTCTCCCGGATCGGATCGCCGGCATGGTCAGCGCCTCCTTACATGGGGTTTTTCTTCTTTCTATTATACACAAGCAGGAAATGAAGTCAAACTTCCCTACGTTTTTTCAAAAAGTCTCTTGACAATACCCCCAGGGGGTATATAATGCAAACCGAAAGGCAGGGATCCCCCATGGACGAAGAAAGATCGTGTTGCTGCTGCAAAAAGACCGAGAGGAGCGAGGGCGAGCGCCGCGCGCTCATGAACCGGCTGAGCCGGATCGAAGGGCAGATCCGCGGCATCCGCGGGATGCTCGAGCGTGACGCCTACTGCGCGGACATTCTCACGCAGTCCGCGGCGGTGAGCGCGGCGATGAACGGCTTCAACCGCGCGCTTTTGAACGCGCATCTCCACAACTGCGTCGTGCGCGACATCCGCGCAGGCGACGATTCTGTTGTGGATGAGCTGACGGACCTTTTGCAGAAGCTGATGAAGTGATCCAAACCGCAATATTACAATAGAAAGGCAAATACCATGACGCAATACTCTGTTACAGGCATGAGCTGCGCGGCGTGCTCCGCGCGGGTAGAAAGGGCAGTCTCCGCCGTGCCGGGCGTTACCTCGTGCGCAGTGAGTCTGCTCACAAATTCGATGGGCGTGGACGGTACCGCCGCTCCGGCGGACATCATCCGCGCGGTGGAAAACGCCGGATACGGTGCAAGTCTGAAAGGCGCCCAGGGCGCGGCCCCCGCCGCTGCGGCGGACGAGCTGGCCGACCACGAAACACCCAAGCTCAAAAAGCGGCTGATCGCCTCGGTGGCGGTGCTGCTCGTACTGATGTACTTTTCGATGGGGCACATGTGGGGTGCCCCGATGCCGCACTGGCTGCACCACAACAGCGTGGGCATGGGGCTTATCCAGCTTCTGCTCGCGGGCATCGTGCTCGTCATCAACCAGAAATTCTTCATCAGCGGCTTCCAGAGCGCTGTGAAGGGTGCGCCGAACATGGATACGCTCGTCGCGATGGGTTCGGCAGCAGCTTATCTCTGGAGCGTATACGAGCTCTTCACGCTGACCGTCAATCCAATGGCGGAGGCCGACCTCTATTTTGAATCCGCCGCGATGATTCTGACGCTCATCACCGTCGGCAAGACACTGGAGGCGCACTCCAAGGGCAAAACGACCGATGCGCTCCGCTCGCTCATGCAGCTCTCGCCGAAAACGGCGCGGCTGGAGCGAAACGGCGAGGAGGTCGTCGTTCCGGCGGAGGAAGTCGTTCTCGGCGACATATTCCTCGTCCGCCCCGGTGACAGCATCCCGGTGGACGGCATCGTGCTCTCCGGCACGAGCGCCGTGAACGAGTCCGCACTCACGGGCGAGAGTCTCCCCGTGGACAAGGCAGAAAACGACAAGGTAAGCGCCGGCACAATCAACCAGTCCGGTTTTCTGCGCTGCCGGGCAACCGGCGTCGGCGAGGACACAGCGCTCTCGCAGATCATCCGCATGGTGAGCGACGCCGCCGCGACGAAAGCGCCCATCGCCAAGACCGCCGACAAGGTCGCCGGGGTGTTCGTGCCGGTCGTAATCGGCATTGCGGCTGTTACCATTCTTGTCTGGCTGCTCGTGGGGCAGACGTTCGGCTACGCGCTCGCGCGCGGCATTTCGGTGCTCGTTATCAGCTGCCCGTGCGCACTCGGTCTCGCGACGCCGGTCGCCATCATGGTCGGCAGCGGCGTCGGCGCGAAAAACGGCATTCTCTTCAAAACGGCGGCCTCTCTTGAAGAGACCGGCCGCACGCAGATCGTTGTGCTGGATAAGACTGGCACGATCACGACCGGCCAGCCGGAGATCACCGATCTGATCCCGGCGGACGGCGTTTCAGAAGATGAACTTCTGCTCTACGCCGCAGCGCTGGAGAGCAAGAGCGAGCATCCCCTCTCCCGCGCTATATTGAACGGCTTTGCCGCGTGCGGCGGCGAATGCCCGGAGGCGGAGGATTTTACCGCCATACCGGGCCGCGGTCTTACCGCGAAGATCAAAGGATACTCCGTCTGCGGCGGCAACGCGGACTTCATCCGCGAAAAAGCCGCTCTTCCGGAGAGCATTACGCGGCGTGCTGCCGCGCTCGCTGATGAGGGCAAAACGCCGCTTTACTTCTCCCGCAACGATACGCTTCTCGGTGTGATCGCCGTGGCGGATGTCATGAAAGCCGATGCTGCCGAGGCCATCCGGGAACTCAAGGGCATGGGGCTTCGCGTTGTGATGCTCACGGGCGACAACGCCCGCACCGCCGCCGCTATCGGCGCACAAGCCGGCGTGGACGCCGTCGTCGCCGGGGTGCTCCCGGACGGCAAGGAGGCCGTCATCCGAAAGCTTCGCGAGAGCGGCAAGGTCGCCATGGTGGGCGACGGCATCAACGACGCTCCGGCGCTCACGCGCGCGGATGTCGGTCTCGCCGTCGGCGCGGGAACGGACGTTGCCATCGACGCTGCGGACGTTGTGCTCATGAAAAGCGGCATGAGCGATGTGGCCGCCGCCATCCGGCTCAGCCGCGCGGCGCTGCGCAACATTCGCGAGAATCTTTTCTGGGCGTTCATCTATAATATCATCGGCATCCCGCTCGCCGCAGGCGTATGGATCCCGATCTTCGGCTGGACGCTGCAGCCGATCTTCGGCGCGCTCGCGATGAGTCTTTCGAGCTTCTGCGTCGTGACAAACGCGCTGCGGCTCAATCTCTTCCGTCTGCACGAGGCAAAGCACGACAAGCACAAGCAGCCGGTGACGCTCCCGGAGGAGTTCACCGCCGCACCGCAGGAAAATACCACAGCCAACGATCATAAGGAGGAAAAAACCATGTACAAAACCACCGTCACCGTCGAGGGCATGATGTGCCACATGTGCGAAAAGCACGTCAATGAAGCCGTTTCCAAGGCGTTCGCCGCCGAGAATCCCGTTTCCGACCACACGGCGAACAAGACCGAGTTCGTCTCCGCCGAAAAGCCGGACGAAGCGAAGGTCAAGGAAGTCATCGAGGCCGCCGGTTACACCGTCAAGGCGGTGCATACTGAAGCCGTGTAAAACTGCACATCCGCAAAACGGAGTCCTAAATCAGGACTCCGTTTTCTTTTTTCGAACCGATCGGTAGGGATGCCCGTCTATAGGGTGTAAACTTCTTCAAAGGAGAAACCTTATGAAAAAACTGACAGCCCTGTTTCTGTCCCTTGCGCTGCTTCTTATTCTGTGCGCGTGCGGCGCGCCGAACGCGAGCGACGGCAACGCCTCCTCCGGCAACGTTTATGCGAGCTGGGGCGACGCCTCTTCCGGCGACGCGTATGCGAGCTGGGGCGACGCCTCTGCCGGCGATGCTTATGCAAGCTCCGGCGACGCAGCCGGAGTGCTTCCGCTCAGCGCAACGCCCGCGTCCACGGACGAACCGTTCTTCTGCGTGACGCTGGAATCCTCCCGTCTGTACGCTTTCCCGGCCGGCGGGGGCGAGGGCAGGCTGCTCGTTGACAAGTACACCAACTGCTTCGATCAGGACGGTGACAGCGTGCTCGCTTCCTTTGACGACGGCAGCGTGGCACGTGTCGATATCCGAACCGGTGAGGTCGAGGAGATTCTACCTGCCGGCACGCAGCTATTCCACCGCATCCATGCCTTCTCCGGCGGCTTCGTCGGCGAATATTACAGCATCCGCGAATCGAAGCTCTATCTCTGCGAGACCGGCAAAGAGCCGGCGGAGATCTTCCCTGGGGAATATGTCGGCGATGTGCGCGTGATCGACAACGTTCTCCTCGGCAGCAGCTATTCCGGCGAAAGCTACTGCATTACCGGATACGCTCTTCCCTCTCTGCGTGAAATCTGGTCCGTCAAGCTGGATCCCTACTGCTATCCCTCCTACACCACCGGGGATTACTTTCTCAGCGACAGCTACAGCAATGCCAAAATGCGCGTCGATTCCACCGACGGCTCGATCCACGGTGTGGACGGCAACTTTGCCGTCAACGATACCGTGCTCTATGCTTACGGCGACGCCTATCTCGTCGAGGGTAACTATGAAACGAATTTTGCGCTCAATCTTGTCCGCGGCAATGAACGCCTGACGCTGGATCTCCCGCAGGCCGAAACCACCCGTTATGTCGCCTCTGCCCGCGACGGCAAGGTTCTGATCTCGTGCAGCGCCAGTGTTGAGGCCGGCGATTACGGCTGGACAAACACAACAACGTACATTGTCCTTGATATGGAATCGGCCAAACTGTACATTGTCGATCTAAACGGTCTGTACAGCGAACTGTTTGCCGACGGCGATTTCCCGGTTATGGACTCCTCTACAGCGAGAAAGCCGTTGGTGCAGAACATCTACCGTTTCTTCTGTCTGGATACCGGCTACGGCGGGGCGGAGCCGCTCTGTTCCACGACGCACGGTGCCTGGCTGAATATTGCCGATAGGAAAGCCGATATCGCTCTTCTTGCCGCCCCCACTGAGGAGGAACAGGCGTATCTGAAGGAGCAGGGCGTAGAGGTTGAAATGAAGCTCTACGGCGGCGACGGGCTGGTGTTCATCGGGAACAACGAGTGCGGCGTCACCGATCTCACGCTCGACGAAGTTCGCGCCATTTTCCGCGGCGAAATCACCAATTGGAGCGAGCTCGGCGGCGCGGATCACGCGATCCGCGTGCTCTACCGCGACGATCAGTCCGGCAGCCAGCGGCTTTTTGAAAAGATGGTGTTCAAAGGCGAGGACGTGCCGGATTATGAAGCGCTCGGCTTTGAGCGGCTCGACGAGATGAGCACGCTCGTCTCCGCCTGTCTCGACGATCCCTACGCTATCGGGTACAGCATCATGACGTATCTGAACGACGTTTACTCCAACGAAGCGCTGCTCGCCTTCTCGCTGAACGGCTACAGCGCCACGGCGGAGAATGTCCGCACCGGTGATTACCCGCTCGGCACGAAGGGCTATGTCGTCATCCGCAGCGATGAGCCGGAGAACAGTCCCGCCCGGCGGCTCTACGACTGGTTCGGCTCTCCCCTTTCCGACACGTTCCTCACAAGCTGCGGCATCACACCGCTGAGTGAGTAATTCACAGACTATGCAAACGCAGCAGCTCCGAAATGGAGTTGCTGCGTTCTTTCAATCTTTTATATTCCGTATCTTATTGAGATCGCCGCTGCAGAGCGCTTCCATATTGCGGAAGATTTTGCCGGGATCCCAGTCCCACCATCGGAGCTCTAAAAGATACGCCGTGAGCTCTTCGTCAAACCGTTGCCGGATCACGCGGCAGGGATTGCCTCCTGCAACACAGTACGGCGGAACATCCTTTGCCACCACAGAGTTGGCGGCGATGATCGCGCCGTCACCGATGTGCACGCCCGGCATCACCGTCACGTTCTGCCCGATCCACACATCGTTCCCGACGACCGTATCGCCCTTGAACGGCAAATCGTCCATGGCAGGCGCAAACGCCTCCCAGCCGCCGCCCATGATGTTGAATGGATACGTCGTCACGCTGTTCATGCGGTGGTTCGCGCCGTTCATTACAAACTCAATGCCGCGGGCAATCGCGCAGAACTTGCCGATGACAAGCTTGTCACCCAGAAAATCATAATGATGGGTAACATGCTCTTCAAACTTCTCCGCACCGTCTATATCGTCGTAGTACGTATACTCCCCAACGAGGATGTTGGGCCGGGTAATGACATTTTTGATATACACGACCTGCTTGATATTTTCGTTGGGATAGATACTGTTCGGATCGGGCCCTATCATGGAAGCACCTCCGCTTAAAACCCAAGAGCGCGGAAGGCGTCCTCGAAAGGCGCGGTGCAGATGCCGCGCTCGGTGATGATGCCGGTGATGAGAGAATGGTCGGTCACGTCGAACGCGGGGTTGTATACGCCGACGCCCTCCGGCGCCATGCGCTTTTTGTACCACATCTCCGTGACCTCCTCGGCAGCGCGCTGCTCGATGGGGATCTCCGCGCCGGAGGCGAGCGACATATCGATCGTGGAGCTCGGCGCGCAGACATAAAACGGGATGCCGTAGTGCTTCGCCAGGATCGCCACAGCGGAGGTGCCGATCTTGTTCGCCGCGTCGCCGTTTCGCGCTACGCGGTCGCAGCCAACGAATATTATGTTAACCTTTCCGCTCTGCATCAGGCTCGATGCGGCATTGTCGCAGAGAAGCGTTGTATCCAGTCCCGCGGCGTGCATTTCAAGCGCAGTGAGCCGCGCGCCCTGCAAAAGCGGGCGCGTCTCGTCGCAGTAGACGCGAAGATCGTTCCAGCCGTGCTCAAGTGCGATGTACATCGGTGCGGTCGCCGTGCCGTATTTTGCGGTAGCGAGCGTTCCGGCGTTGCAATGCGTGAGAATGCCGTCGCCGTGGTGCAGCAGCGAAAAGCCCTGCTCGCCGATGGAGCGGCTAATGGCGACATCCTCATCGCGGATGCGCTGCGCTTCAGCAAAAAGCGCCTCGCGGATGGCCGGGATGCTCTCCGCGGCGTGCTTTTCCGCTGTCTGCCACATCCGGTCGAGCGCCCAGAAAAGATTCACCGCTGTCGGGCGGGCAGAGGCGAGATAGTCCTTCGTTTCACGGAGCTGCGCAAAAAAGGCCTCCTTCTCCTCCTCTTCGATCTGCGAGGCGGCCAGCGCGAGCGCGTACCCCGCGCACACGCCGATGGCCGGTGCGCCGCGCACACGCAGCGAGTAGATCGCTTCCCAGATATCGCGCATATCCGAAAGGTGCAGCGTTTTCACCTCGCCGGGCAGCAGCGTCTGATCCAGAATTTCCAGACATGTCCGGTCGGACGAGAGCAATACGGTATCGAGTTCGAGAGCGTTCAAGGTTTAACCCTCCTCGGTTTTTTCCTCCATTCTGGCACAGCTCTCGCCGCTTGTCAACGCCGGAACGCGGCGCAGAAGATAAACGCTGTACGAAACCGCAAGGACGATGAGCACAAGGGAGATGATGCATTGCGTCCGGTAGTCCGGTTCCAGGGAGAACACGCTCAAAGCGTTCAGCACGCCGTGCGTGAGAATGCACGGCACGAGGCTCCCGGAGTGGCGGAAGAGCACAATAAACAGGAAGCCGATCGCCACGGCGTACACAATCTGCAAGAGCGTCGGCACGAACGCCGCGCCGTTGAGCAAGTTTACGATATGCCCAATGCCGAACGTGAGCGCGGAGATGATGGCCGCTTTCGTTTCCCCTTCGCGGCAGAGCGCCTTATAAAGAAAGCCGCGGAAGATGAGCTCTTCCAAAAAGCCGACGCACAGCATGCGGAACGCGTACAGCGCTGTAATCCCGGCAGGAAGCTTCTGCGTGACGCCGCACCAGAGATTTACCGACGCGATAACAACGAGCGGGAGATAGTAAAGATACCGCCTCGCGCCGCCAACCGGGCGGCAGAGGCCGAAGAGCTCCCTCAGGCCGTTCTTCCCAAGCCATACGAAAAGGAACACCGTCATTGCCGCACAGAGTGCCGCCGCGGCGGCGTTTTTGGTAAGTACGTCCGAAAGGTTTTCCGCCAGGCTCAGCAAAACAACATAGATACCGATCCAGACGAGCGCAAACGTGAGCGCGTTTTTTTCATAGAGTTTTCGCATGATTATTCCTCCCCATTCTCCGCCAGCAGGCGGTCAAAGACAAGCTTCAAATCGTTGGCGACGGTCGTTTCGTCGCCGGTCATGGCGTTGTTGGCAAACATGCTCGCATACCCGTGGACAAGCAGGAACAGCACGCGGAATACCGAGCGCGCCCGCTCCACGGAAATATGCGCCGAACGTGAGATCGCTTCGAGCACCGGCGTAAGCTCGTCCGCTGCGATCATCTCGTCGAGCGAGCGCTGCGCGAAGGCGTCCGACTGGAAGAGAAAGCAGAACAAATGCTTTTCCTCCCGCGCAAAACGGATGTACGCAAGCCCCACCCCCTGCATCGGCAAAGCCGGATTGGGGGTTGTGATATAGCGCGTGTGATAGTCATCCGCCATTATGTAAACCTCTTTTTTCAGCTCCGCAATGGAACCGAAGTGGTACATCACCGGCTGCGTGGAGCAGCCGAGCGCCTTGGCGACGGCGCGGGCGCTGAGCGCTTCCGCGCCCTGCTCGCGGACGATCTCAAACGCGGCGCGGACGATCTCTTCTTTTGTCGTCTTGATGCTTGGCGGCATAGTATGGTCTCCTTGTAACGTTTGTTATGTAACGCATGTTATATAACAACGCACCATTTTGTCAATAGAAATCCGGCGGCAGATTTCTCTGCCGCCGGATTATTCTCTCTGCTTTACCAGAATTTCTTTTTCTTACAGATCCAAAGACCAAGAACCAAAACCGCCACGCTGATCACACCAACCATAAGATACCCGTATTTCCAACTCAGCTCCGGCATGTTGACAAAATTCATGCCGTACCAGCCAGTAAGCAGCGTGAGTGGAAGGAAGATCGTTGTGACAATGGTGAGAATCTGCATCACACGGTTCTGCCGGATATCGATCTGTGCCTGAAAGGAGCTTTGGATTTGGCGGCAGTATTCGCAGAGAAGCTGGGCATTTTCCCGCAGGCGGGCAACGCGCCCTTCAAAAAGATGAAACCGTTCTGTCTCCAACGCCGAAAAGAAGCCGTTCTCATTTTCGCAGAGCTCACATGCCACATCATCAAGCTGCGAATAGTAGCGAAAAAGAGCCATGGTCTCTTTCCGGAGCGCGCTCATCGGAGCACCAAGAGATTCAACGCCGTCCGCAAGCACCTGATCCTCCAATGTTTCCGCCCGCTCTTCCAATTCTTCCAATCGATGCAGGTCGCGGGCAATGAGCTGCTCAAAAAAATCGTAAAGAAACTGCCCAACGCTTCCCTTCGCCCAGCGTTTTTCCTGGGCAATGCGATGCAGGAGAGGCGGAAGCGAGCCAGAATCGTCCGTGAGGACGACACGGCTTTGCGTAACGAGAACGCCAAACGCAGCGCGAACGCCATCTTTCCCACGGCGCGGAAGCACAAGTGTCCCGGAAAGGCAGCCCGGATGTACCTCGGCACGGCAGGTCCGCGCAGTGCGCACCGTAGGCGTATGCTCCAGAACGTTTTCCAGTCCCGGAAGAACCGGGCGTTTTTCCAGCTCTTCCGTCGTAAGCAGCACCAGCGCCGGTATCTCCGCGTCGGGCGCGGATTCTGTGCGCATAAGAGATTCTCCGATGCGATACCAAATCACAGTTTTTCCTCCCTCAAGCATATGACCGCCCGCAGCGCAGCGCCGCGGACGGTCAAAGGACTTTTATTTCTCCGCCTTCATCGCGAGATAGGCGTTGATGAAGCCGTCGATATCGCCGTCCATGACGGCCTGGATGTTGCTGTTTTCATAGCCGGTGCGCGTGTCCTTTGCAAGAGTGTACGGCATGAATACATAGGAGCGAATCTGGCTGCCCCACTCAATTTTCTGCTGCACGCCCTTGATGTCCGAGATTTTTTCGAGATGCTCGCGCTCCTTGATCTCGGCGAGCTTGGCGCGGAGCATGGATTTACAGTTTTCGAGATTCTGGAAATGGCTTCGCTCAACCTGCGAGGAGACGACGATACCCGTCGGCAGGTGGGTCAGGCGGACAGCGGAGGAGGTCTTGTTGACCTTCTGGCCGCCCGCGCCGGAGGAGCGGTACACGTCCATTTTGATCTCGTCGTCGCGCAGCTCGATCTCGCTGTTGTCCTCGGCGATCTCCGGCATGACCTCCACGGCGGCAAAGCTCGTGTGGCGGCGGCCGGAAGCGTCGTACGGGGAGATACGCACCAGGCGGTGAACGCCGTTTTCGCTCTTGAGATAGCCGTAGGCGTTGTCGCCCTCGATCTTGATGGTGGCGGACTTGATGCCGGCTTCCTCGCCGTCCTGATAGTCGAGCAGGGTGTATTTGTAGCCGTGGCGGTCGGTCCACATGGTGTACATGCGGTAGAGCATCTGCGTCCAGTCCTGCGCCTCGGTGCCGCCCGCACCGGCGTGGAACGTCAAAATGGCGTTGTTCGCGTCGTACTCGCCGGTGAGCAGCGTGGAAAGACGCATCTCTTCGAGCTTTTCGGAGAGGTGGTCGTACTCCTCCTTCAGCTCATCGAGCATGGAGATATCGTCTTCCTCGAGCGCCATTTCGCACATGGTGAAAAGATCGTCCCAGGACGAGCGGAGCTTATCGTACTTTTCGCACTTGGTCTGCAGCTGCTTGATGCGCTGCTGCACCTGCTGCGAGTGGGAAACGTTATTCCAGAAGCCGTCCTGCGCGCTCTCTTCCTGCAGCTCGGCGATCTCGCGCTTTGCCTCTTCGAGATGGAGCGCGTCCTGCAGATCGTCCAGCGTGGGCTTCAGGGCGTTGAGCTTTCCTTTATACTCTTCAAATTCCAGCATTGACATGACAAATATTCCTTTTAACTCTTGATTCAAATTAGCTAAGATATTATATACAAAAAAAACACAAATGTAAAGGCTCGAAAAGTTGAACTTTCTGCTTCCTTTCCGCGGAGAATGTGGTATACTTGTTTTGAAACTATGTGCCCGCACCGGGTACGCTCCGAAATTTAAAGATTTAAAGACAGAAAGGTGATTTGTTTTGATTTCACACGGCAAAGAAGTCAAGGTGTTCTCCGGAAACGCCAATCCCGCTCTGGCGGAAAGCATTTGCAACCACCTCTACAAGCCCCTCGGTAAGGCCGACATTAAGCGCTTCGCCGACGGCGAGTGCTCCGTTTCCATTCTCGAACCCGTCCGCGGCACGGATGTGTTCATCGTGCAGTCTACCTGCAAGCCCGTGAACGACAACCTGATGGAGCTGCTCGTCATGATCGACGCGATGCACCGCGCAAGCGCCGGTCGTATCACCGCTGTCATCCCGTACTTCGGCTATGCCCGTCAGGATCGCAAGGCCAAGAGCCGCGACCCCATCTCCGCCAAGCTCGTTGCCAACCTCATCGAGGCCGCCGGCGCTGACCGCGTACTTACGATGGATCTCCACGCCAACCAGATTCAGGGCTTCTTTGATATCCCCGTGGACAACATGCGCGGCGCTCCGCTCTTCGCCGACTACTATCTGCAGAAGTTCGGCAAGAGCAATCCCGACGTGATGGTCGTCTCCCCCGACGTGGGCAGCGTTGCCCGCGCGCGTCAGTTCGCCATGAAGCTTGACATGAACCTCGCCATCGTGGATAAGCGCCGCGAGGTTGCCAACAAGTCCGAAGTCATGAACATCATCGGCAACGTTGAAGGCAAGACCGTCATTCTGCTTGACGACATGGTCGATACCGCCGGTTCTCTCTGCGGCGCCGCCAAGGCGCTCATCGAGATCGGCGGCGCGAAGGAGATCTATGCCTGCGCCACGCACGGCGTTCTCTCCGCCCCGGCGCTTGAACGCATTGAGGCGAGCCCCATCAAGGAGCTCAAGCTCTGCGACACGATTCCCTACCCCGTCGATCAGCCGCGTCTCGACAAGATCAACTATGTCTCCGTCGACCGTCTGTTCGCCGAAGCCATCCGCCGCATTTACGAGGAAGTTTCCATTTCCCCGCTGTTCGAGTAAGGAATTTCCATGCTGTTTCGTTCTTCCTCCGGCGGCGCCGAATGGATGATCGTCTTTCTCGGCAACGCCGGGCCGCGGTATAACGGCACGCGCCACAACGTCGGCTTTGCCGTCGGCGACATTCTCGCCAAGCGCTGCGGCGTTTCGATCAACCGCCTCCGTTCGCGTGCGCTCACGGCGCGCGCGGCCATTGGCGGGCACGAGGTGCTGCTCGTAAAGCCGCAGACGTTCATGAATCTCTCCGGCGAGGCGGTGCGTCCGCTCGCGGACTATTTCAAAATCCCCGCCGAACGCGTTCTCGTCGTTTCCGACGAAGTCGCGCTCGTGCCGGGACGGCTGCGTCTGCGCGCCTCCGGCAGCGCCGGGGGGCACAATGGGCTCAAAAACATCATCCTCCATCTCGGCACGGAGAACTTCCCCCGGCTGCGCGTCGGCGTCGGCTCGCCGCCGCACCCGGAGTATGACATGGCCGACTGGGTGATGGGCGTTCCCCGCGGTGAAGACGCCGCGGCGCTCGAAAAGGCGGAAGAGCGCGCCGCAGACGCCATTGAGTGCTGCGTGCAGGACGGCATCGACCGCGCTATGAACCGCTATAACGGATAAAAAATCGTCTCCGAAGTCTTTCGGAGACGATTTTTTACTTTATGAGCTCTGTGACCACGTACTGGCAGAGCAACAGTCCCGCCGAGGCGGGCACCCACACGAGACTTCCCGGCACACTGCGGCGGCCCGGTGGCGGCGTTTCGCCGGTGTCCGGCTCGGACGCCTCTTCGGGCGAGTAGACAACCGGCAAATGTACAATGCCCCGGCGGCGCAGCTCCCGCCGCACGACGCGCGCGAGCGGGCAGCCCTCGGTTTTTGCAAGATCGGCCAGACGGAGGCGCGATGCGTCCTTCTTGTTTCCGGTGCCGAGCGCCGCGACGAGCCGGATGCCGCGCTCGGCGCAGCTCACTGCGAGATCGACCTTGCAGGAGACAAGATCGATGCAGTCCACGATGAAATCCGGTTTCAGATCAAGGAGCGTATCGCGCGTCTCCGGTGCATACCGGTAGACCATCGGAATAATCTCACTGCTGGGCGCAATATCCCGCAGGCGCGCCGCAGCGGCCTCTGCTTTCGGCACATCGAGCGTAGAGGTGAGCGCGAAGAGCTGCCGGTTCACATTGCTCAACGACACGGTATCCTGATCGAGAAGATACAGCGTTCCCACGCCGCTCCGGCAGAGCGCTTCGGCGCACCACGAGCCGACGCCGCCGAGCCCCAGCACCGCAACGCGGCTTTCGGAGAGTTTTTTCATTGCCGCGTCGCCGAGGATCGCCCCGGCGCGGCGGAATCGTTCGTCCATTTTCTATCCCTTCATTCCATAAAAACGCGGCGGGAAATTTTCCCGCCGCGTTCGTTGCTTCTTAAATATCAGCCAGCCATGACGAGACGCCAGCCGGACGCATGCACCGGCGTGAGGTCAACCGTCAGATCGTTGATGGCAGCGTCGCCGTCGGCCTGACGCATGGCGTTCTCGGCAACAACGCGGGTGTAGAGCGCATTCTCACCGGAGAAGTACACCAGATGGTAGCCGGCGTAGGCGCTGTTCTCGCCATAGACAATGGCGTAGTCGCCGACAGAGCGCTCACCGAAGCAAAAGTCGTTGAACTCGGTGACCATCTGGCCCTTGTAGATCTGCTCATAGAGACCGCCGTTGGTGTTTGAGCCGGTGTCCTCGCTCTTTTCGTTGGCAAGGGCAGCAAAGCTCTCCTCGGTGCCGCCGCCGGCGAGCCATTCGTCCTCGATGGCCTTGACAGCGTCATACGCCGTCTGCTTCTCGGCGTCGGAGTACGTACCGTCGCCGTCGGCATCCACGGCCTTGATGAGGATGTGGCGGACGTTCACGGTCGGATAGTCGTTCGACTCGGTGCCGAGAACGTAAACGACGTATACGCCGGAATCGGTGCTGTGGGAGAATATCTTGCCCTCGGCGATATCATCGCGCTCCACGCTGCCTTCAAAGCGGCTGAGGAACGTGGAAACGGTGTAGCTGGTTTCGGTCGCTTCGGCCTCGGTCTCCTTGAGAACGGCGGCGCGGAAATCCTCTTCCGAGCTGCCGGCGCCGGCCAGAATGACCTTCGCCTTGTCCTCGGCGGCGGCTTTGGCGGTATCGGCGTCAATGCCCTCGTCCTCGTTCGCCGCAGCAGAGATGAGCGTATAGAGGACGTTCACGCGGTCGTAGCTGTCGGCATTCTCGGCGTAGTAGGCGTCGAGCTCATCGTCGGTATAGGTAAAGGAAGCGTACACATCGTCCGCGTAACGGCTCGCGATCAGCTCCTCCGCCATGTTGGCACGGATGGTCTTTTCGCTGTTGCCGGTGCCGAAGTAAGCGGAGAGGAACTTATTGAGCGTAGCATAGCCGAGAGACTTGCCGTAGGTGCGGTAGCTCTCGACGGCAGTATCGATCTCAGCCGCTTCGTCCTCGGTGAGGGTGTAGCCCTCGGCGACAGCCTTGGCGTAAACGGCGGAGAGCTGCGTAAGGTTCGACTCAGCGCTCTGCTTGAAGTAATCGTCCCACGAGCCGCCGTTGGCGTCAAACGGGCAGGTCTGGTCCTTCAGGCTCTTGGAGGTGTCGATCAGGCTGCCGAAATACTGGCCGTAGGTCTGATTGAAGTTCATGTACGCCTTCTGGTACTCATAGTTCATGCGGGCGACGGAGTAATTCGTGTCGCCGATTGTGAGCGCCGTCGTCACGTTATAAAAGAGGCACGAGTTGACAAAGATCACCAGCGCGATCATCAAAACAACAAGGACGCCGACAAGGATAAATTTGTTGCGGGTCTTGCGATTTTTCTTTTCTTCCTCCAGGCGAGCTCTTTCCCTGGGGTTCAGGTTCATTTCAGCCATTTTCTTCTTCCTTTCCGCGGGGTTTCCGGCCTATTATATACTATGGTTCGGCGACATTCAAGCCTTTTTTATGAGCCGGTGCCGGAGCGCGTCAAGCGTGTCCGCCCCGACGCCGCACTCACGCAGAAAGCGCACCGCGCCGCCGTATTCCTTTTCCAGATGATCGCACACGGCGAGAATGTTCTCCCCCGCCGTGGAGAAAAAGGGCGCATTTTCCTTTCTCGCGGCAAAGTCCGGGATATTCTCGCGCATCCAGCGGTACAGCGGCCGGAGATAGATCTGGCTGACGCTGTAGTCGGCGGCGATATCCTCCCGTGACACTCCGCACAGGCCAAGTACGAGCGCGGCGAGGATACCGGTGCGGTCTTTGCCCGTGAAGCAGTGGAAAAGCACCGTTCCCTCCGCCGCGGCAAAAAAATCCGCGCACTCCTTCGCCCAGGGGTGGTTATCCTCCAGCATGCGGATGTACTCGTCGCCCCAGAAAAATTCATCGTCAAACGCATTGACGCCGCCGGGGCGGCTGCGCGCCACGGCGCGCGCAACGCGCTTCATGGCGATCTGCCGGTAGGCAACGCCATCGAGCAGCGCGAGCTCGTCCGGCATGGTCTCGCTCTCGTCCACATCGCGCAGATCGAGCGTATGACGTACGCCAAGCGCAGCAAAACGCTTTCCGTCGTCCTCTGTCAGATGCCACGGGAGGTCGCTGCGCAGCAGCACGCCGAAGCGTGTTGCACCTCCGGGCACGGCGTAGCCGCCGAGATCGCGCAGGTTGTGCAGCCCGTCCATAAGATACCGGCGGGTATATTCCATAGATTAAAGTCCCCTTTTTGTCTTTTGGAATGAGTATAGCATACTCGGCGCGAAAAGACATAAAAAAACTGTGAACGGAATTCGATTTTTGTCTTGACAAGGGCGCGATTTTTGGTATAATAGCGCTTGCATTTGAAACGCGGGCATAGCTCATTTGGCAGAGCGCCACCTTGCCAAGGTGGAGGTAGCGAGTTCGAATCTCGTTGCCCGCTCCAAAAGTTTACCGGGATCGTCGGAAGACGATCCCGGTTTTTTTAGAATCTAAAAGCCCTTCCGCTGCTGCGGAAGGGCTTTTGTGTTTATCTGTCATCTGTCACTTGGCGCGGTCTCGCCGCTGCCGAAAATGAGATCATCGATATCCGGTCCCATATCAACACCTCCACCCATGCATATACAAATCAGTATATGCGCGGCGAGATAAAAAATTCCGGGAAATCAGTAGCCGAGATCTTCGTTGACGAGAAGGACGTGGAACTCCCTGATGGACGTGGGCGGCATGAAGAAAACCGTCATCACACCGCAGACCTTCTCCCGGCTGCGGCAGTCATAGCAGCGAAGCTCGCCCTTGCCGCAGGGGGTATTGCGCTTGAGACGGCGGGCGTTGAGCGGCGCGGCAATGTTGCGCGCACGGTCGATCGCGCCGTTCAGATCCGAAGCGATCTTATTCTTGCCGACGACGAGGAACACGCGCTGCGGCCCATAAATCGTGCCGGTCACGCGGTTGCCGCAGCCGTCGATGTTGACGATCTCGCCAGTCTCGCTCACGCCGTTGGCGCTGCAGAGATAGGTTTCCGCCTTCCTTTCCCGCTCTCTTGCATCCGGCGCAGCGCTTTTCCAGTGCCAGAATACTTCGTTGCCGGCGCAGAGCCGGTCGTATACGCCCATCGTATCGATCGTCACGCTGCCGCCGATGCCAACGGTCGTACCGTGCACCTCGCGGACAAGATAATCTGCCGCCTCCGCGCCGGTGGCAAAGCGGTGGACGCGAAAGCCCCGGCTTTCCAGATTTTTCGCTGTCTTTTCCAGATCTGCCATAATGCTCAGTCCTCCTCGATGTTTTCAAAACCGTGGCCATAGATCGTGCGGGCGTCGCCCACGATAAGGAACGACTTCGGGTCGATCTCGCGCACCATGCGGCGGAGGGGGCCAAGCTGGCCGGGCTTCACGGCGCACATGATGACGCGCTCGCTCTTGCCGGACCACGCGCCGTGGCCGTCGAGCAGCGTTACGCCGCGGTGCAGCCGCCCGGTGATAGTGCTGCTCAGATCGGCGCTCTTATCGGAAATGATATAGCACAGCCGGGAGTTGACCGGGCCATACAGAATGAGGGATTCCATCTTGTTGGTGATATACATGCAGATGAGCGTGTACATGCAGCTGTCAAACCGATGGAACACAAAGGCAAATGTGACAATAATGACGAAGTTGAACGAGAGGATGAACGTCGTCATATTGATGTGCGGATATTTCCGCCGGAGCATTCGCGAGGGGATGTCCGTGCCGCCGGCGGTCGCGCCGGTCGTGTAGCAAAGGCCGTAGCCCGCGCCGGTGACGACGCCGCCGTACACCGCCGCGAGCATCGGCTCCTCGGTAACAGTAAAGGGAAAATGCGCCAGAAGGTCAATGAGCAGCGAGCTTGTGAGCATGCAGAGCAGCGTGAGCGCCACAAAGCGCTTGCCGAGCTTCTGCCACGCCCAGAGAAACAGCGGCGCATTGATCGCAACCGTGATTGCGCCGACCGGCAAACCGGTCAGGAGGTTCACGATCTGCGCGATGCCGGTCACGCCGCCGGAAACAATGCTGTTCGGGAACGTGAGATAGCGGAACGAGATGGCAACAAGAGAAGAACCAACAAGGATCTTCAAAACATCAAACCAGAGTTTTCCGTGAAGTTTCGCTTCCATAGCTCTATCGGTTTCTTTCTTTGTATTTTTTATTCCGCACCGTCGAGCAGCGTCATCTGCTGCTCGCCCCGGTCCTCCTCGCGGAGGAGCGCGCCGGCGGCGGGGATGCTGCGCATACGGTAACGCGCAAGATTCTGGATGGTCGTGTCGGCAAGGAACGCGGCGCGCTCGAGCCGGTATTTCGGCTTGAGCGTCATGACCGCAACGCCCTGCGTGGCGCGGGAGGTTTTGGGTGCGAGCAGTGCCGTGTTGAATACGAGCGCCCGCCCCTCGGTGGAGAACACCGCCACATTCTGCTCCTCCGTGAGGACAAGCAGCGCGCGGAGCGGGC
The DNA here is from genome assembly GCA_934511165.1 of uncultured Oscillospiraceae bacterium. GTDB lineage: Bacteria > Bacillota > Clostridia > Oscillospirales > Oscillospiraceae > Apopatocola. Next base: position 23,247 of record CAKSWA010000021.1, read on the forward strand.
TCTTGTCGCAGTATGCGCCGGTGAGGCGCTTGCGGTTTGTCTTGGTGGCGTAGCTCTCGAGCGGCACACGGGCGCACTTGCCGTTTTCAAAGAAGAACAGCACCTCGCCGCGGTAGTCGCCGGGCAGGACGAGCGAGAACACGCTCTCGCCGTCGTCCATGCCGAGATGACCGGGCAGGTATACGCCGAGCTGCGAGGCCTTCGTGTCGGCAAAGTCTGCCGCGCGGCATTTGTAGACCTGCGCCTTGTCGGTGAATACGAGCATTTCAGCGCGGTTCGTCGTCTCAAAGCTCTGCGACGGGCCATCGTTTTCCTTGTACTTCTGCTCGCCGCCCATGCGCAGGGAAAGCGGCGTGATCTTTTTGAAATATCCTTCGCGCGAGAGGAACAGGTTGACCGGGTAGTCCTCCGCGGGATCTTCTTCCGGCGCTTCGGGCACATCGGCGGCATAGGTGATGACGCTGCGGCGCGGCGAGGGATACTTCTTCATCACCTGCTGGAGTTCGGAGATGATGATCGCACGCAGCTTGCGGCGGCTCGCGAGCGTATCCTCGAGCTCGGCGATCTCGCGTTCGAGCTCGTCGGTCTCCTCGGTGCGCTTGAGGATATATTCGCGGTTGATGTTGCGCAGCTTGATCTCCGCAACATACTCGGCCTGCACCTGGTCGATGCCGAAGCCGATCATGAGATTCGGCACAACGTCGCTCTCGCGCTCGGTGTTGCGGATGATGGAGATGGCGCGGTCAATGTCGAGCAGGATCTTTTTGAGACCGTTGAGAAGATGGAGCTTTTCCTTCTTCTTCGATACATCAAAGTATACCCGCCGCCGGACGCATTCGAGCCGCCAGGCGATCCACTCGTCCAGAATCTCGCTGACGCCGCACACGCGCGGCGTGCCGCCGAGGAGGATGTTGAAATTGCAGGCGAAGCTGTCCTGCAGCGGCGTCATGCGGAAGAGCTTCTGCATGAGCTTTTCGGGGTCAACGTCGCGCTTGACATCGATGGCGAGCTTGAGGCCGTTGAGATCGGTCTCGTCACGCATGTCGTTCACTTCGCGGAGCTTGCCCGCCTTTACGAGCTCGGCGACCTTATCAATGATTGCCTCGACCGTTGTGCTGTACGGGATCTCGTAAATTTCAATGATGCGCTCCTTGGGATCAAAGCGCCAGCGGGCGCGCACCTTCACGCCGCCGCGGCCGGTCTTATAGAGCGACTCCATCTCGCCGGGATCACACACGATCTCGCCGCCGGTCGGAAAGTCCGGTGCGGGGAGCGTCGTTAAAATATTATGTTCCGGGTCTTTCAAAAGCGCGATCGTCGTTTCGCATACCTCGCCGAGATTGAACCCGCAGATGTTCGACGCCATGCCGACGGCAATGCCCATGTTCGCCGAGACGAGAACGTTCGGGAACGTGGTCGGAAGAAGCATCGGCTCCGTGGTGGAGTTATCGTAGTTCGGGACAAAGTCCACGGTATCCTTGTCGATATCGCGGAAGAGCTCGGCGCAGATGGGCGCGAGCTTCGCCTCCGTATAGCGCGAGGCCGCCCACGCCATATCGCGCGAATACACCTTGCCGAAGTTGCCCTTGGAATCCACAAACGGCGTGAGCAGCGCGCCATAGCCCTTCGAAAGACGCACCATCGTATCATAAATGGCCGAGTCACCGTGGGGGTTATAGTGCATCGTCGCGCCGACGATGTTCGCCGACTTTGTGCGCGCACCGGTGAGAAGTCCCATTTTGTACATGCAGTACAGCAGCTTCCGGTGGCTCGGCTTGAAGCCGTCGATCTCCGGGATGGCGCGCGAGACGATGACGCTCATCGCATAGGGCATGTAGTTATTTTCGAGCGTTTCGGTGACAGGCTGCTCCACAACAGCGGAGCGCAGCCCCATTACATTCTGTTCCTCGGCGGTCGCGTGGCGCGATGCCGGGCTTTCCTTCTTTCTTGCCATGTATGCTTCCTTATACGGTCAAAATAAGTTTACATAATTAAAGTTGCATAATTTGATTTACGTAATCGAGATTACGTAATATTGTTTACGTAATGAAGATTACATAATACAGTTTGCATAACTCAAGACAAGTCGGCCAGATCGAGATACCGGCTGCCGACCTCGGCGATGTGCTCCTTGCGCCCGGCGAGATTGTCGCCGAGGAGAAGATCGAAAACGCGCGCCGTTTCGTCGGCGTCCTCCGGCATGACGCGGATGAGCCGCCGGGTTTCGGGGTTCATCGTCGTGAGCCACATCATCTCCGGATCGTTCTCGCCGAGACCTTTGCTGCGGTTGATGACGATCTTGGCATTGCCGATCGACTCCACAATCTCCGCCTTTTCGCGGTCGGAGTAGGCAAACCACGTCTTCCCCTTCGCCTGAATTTCGTACAGCGGCGATTCGGCGATATAAACGTAGCCCTCGCGGATGAGCGTCGGCACGAGCCGCCAGAGCATGGTGAGAATGAGCGTGCGGATCTGGTAGCCGTCCACGTCGGCATCGGTGCAGATGACGACCTTGTTCCAGCGGAGGTTTTCCAGCGAGAAGTTATTGAGCTCCTTGCCGTGCTTTTCGACCTCTACGCCGCAGCCAAGCACCTTGATGAGATCGGTGATGATCTCGCTTTTGAAGATGCGGGCATAGTCGGCCTTGAGGCAGTTCAGAATTTTGCCGCGTACCGGCATGATGCCCTGGTATTCCGCGTCGCGCGAGAGCTTGACGCTGCCGAGAGCGGAATCGCCCTCGACAATATAAATTTCGCGCTTGTCGGCGTCACGCGAGCGGCAGTCCACAAACTTCTGCACGCGGTTGGCCAGATCAAGATTCTTCGTGAGATTCTTCTTGATGCTCACGCGCGCCTTTTCCGCCTGCTCGCGGCTGCGCTTGTTGATGAGCACCTGGTCGGCAATGCGGTCAGCCTCGGCCTTGTTCTCGATAAAGTAGATTTCCAGCTTCTCCTTGAAGAAGTCCGTCATCGCCTCGCGGATGAAGCGGTTCGTGATGGATTTTTTCGTCTGGTTTTCGTAGGACGTGCGCGTGGAGAAGCAGTTCGTCACAAGGATCAGGCAGTCCGCGATATCCGGAAACGTGATCTTGCTCTCGTTTTTCTGATACTTATTGGTCTTTTTGATGTAGGCGTCGATCGCATAGACGAACGCGGTCTTAGCCGCAGCATCCGGCGCGCCGCCGTGCTCAAGCCACGAGGAGTTGTGGTAGTACTCGATGGCGTTCGTCCGGTTGGAGAAGCAGAACGCCGCCGACATGCGCACCTTGTATTCGGGCTTATCGTCGCGGTCTTTGCCCTTTCTCTCGGTCTCGATGTAATAGGGCTGCGTGAGAGGGTTCTCCCCCGCGAGTTCCGCCACGTAGTCCGCAATGCCGTTTTTGTAGCAGAACTCCATCGTTTCAAACTTTGCGCCGTGCTGCGCGCGGAAGCGGAAGGTCACGCCGGCGTTCACGACAGCCTGGCGGCGCAGGATATCGAGGAAGTAGCTCTCCGGGATGTTAATGTCGGTGAACACTTCGATATCCGGCTTCCAGCGGGTGGTCGTACCGGTCTTTTTCCGATCCGCCGGTTCCACAAGCATTTTGCCCTTGATCTTGCCTTTGGCAAAATGGAGCGTATACTTGTTCCCGTCGCGCCAGACGGTAACGTCCATATACTCGGAGGCATACTGCGTGGCGCAGGCGCCGAGGCCGTTCAGGCCGAGCGAGTATTCGTAGTCGCCGCCGTCGTCGTTTTTGTACTTGCCGCCGGCGTACAGCTCGCAGTAGACAAGCTCCCAGTTGAAGCGTTTTTCCGTCGGGTTCCAGTCCACGGGACAGCCGCGGCCGAAATCCTCCACTTCAATGGACTTGTCATCGAAGAGAGTTACCGTTATAATATTGCCGAAGCCTTCGCGCGCCTCGTCGATGGAGTTGGAGAGAATTTCAAATACGGCGTGCTCGCATCCCTCCAGTCCGTCGGAGCCGAAGATAACGCCCGGACGCTTGCGCACCCGGTCGGCGCCCTTGAGCTGGGAGATGCTTTCGTTGCCGTATTCCTGCGGTTTTGCTGCTGCCATCTGGTTTCTCCATATATAGTGGTTTTGAGTTCTGTAAAAAAGCGCTATATAGTATAGTATACCTCAACAAAAAAATCAAGCGGAGTCTATCATGACCCCGCCCAAATTGCCTCGCAGAGTTTGCTCCCGCAGGAGCAAATAAATTTTGAATCATTTTCTCCGGCGACATGTGCGTCGGAGAAAATACCGCTCGGCTCGCAAACGTGCGAGCGTCAGCGAGTGCGCTGCGGCGAGCCGCTATCCCCTCAAACAAACCCCTCAACGGAGTGTGGTTTGTTTGAAAATAGTCAAGCGGAGTCTGTAAAGACAGACTCCGCCCGTCGAGAGAGTTTTCTCTTTCCCGTCTCTTCGGCTTGCGGTGGCTGTGGACCGCCGCCGGAGATAGTATATGCCGCGCCGGTTTCGTCATTCCATCCATTTTTCGCCAACAAATTTCGCCAACACAACATAAAGAAAAAGGAGAATCCCCCCATGTCTACCGCTTCCACGATTGTCGTTCTCGTCATCGCCGTCATTTTTCTCGGTTTTTTCATCAAGCTGCTCAAAACGCCCATCAAGCTGGCGCTCAAGCTGCTGCTGCACGCCGTCGGCGGGTTTGTGATGCTGTTCCTCGTGAACTTCTTCGGCTCGTATCTCGGAATATCGCTCGAAATGAGCTGGCTCAACGCGATTGTCTCCGGTCTGCTCGGCGTGCCGGGCGTTGTGATACTGCTGCTTTTTAAGTATATTCTCTAAAAAATTCAGGGTTTAAAAAAATGCGGATGCCTGAAGGCATCCGCAATTTTTTATAAGCTTTTACTCTTCGGATTCGGTTTCGAGGACAACCTCGTCCGTGCCGGTGACCTTCTTTTCGAACTTCGCCATGAGGAACGGAGAGAAGATACCGACGATGCTCAGCGCGATAAGCACCCAGCTCACCGGGGAGGCGAACAGAACGCCAATGTCGCCGCCGCTGACGCGCAGCGCGCCGCGGAGGCCTTTTTCGCTAATCGGGCCGAGAATCAATGCCAGAACGACCGCCGCCGTATTCAGATCGAATTTCCGCATCAGGTAGCCGAGTCCGGCAAAAATCAGCATAACGACCACGTCGCTCATGTTGCGGTGGATGGCGTAGGAGCCGATGAAGCAGAGCACCGTGACGCAGGGGATCAGGATCGCATCGGACAGGCGGGAGATCTGCGCGAAGCCGCGGCAGCCGAGCATGCCGATGGCAAGCATGAAGAACTGCACGAGAACAAAGCCCGCGAAGAACGTATAGGTCATGGCCGCGTGCTTGGTGAAGAGCTCAGGGCCGGGGGTGAGGCCCTGAATGATCAGGCCGCCCATCAGAACTGCGGTGACAGATTCGCCGGGGATGCCAAGCGTCAGCATCGGGATCAGCGAGCCGCCGGTAACGGCGTTGTTCGCCGCCTCCGAGCCGCAGACACCTTCGATCGCGCCGTGGCCGAAGTCTTCCTTGTGCTTGGAGAACTGCTTGGCGTTATTGTAGCCCATGAAGCAGGCGATGGAAGCGCCCGCGCCGGGGAGGATGCCGATGATGTTGCCGATGATCCAGGAACGGATGACCGTCGGCGCAAGCATTTTCTTCTCCGATTTGGTAAGACGGATCTTGTCGGAGAACTTGGAGGCCTTCTGCCGCTCCTTGATCTTCTTCTCGGCAAGGATAAGCACCTGCGACATGGAGAAGAGGCCGATGAGCGCGCACGTGGTGTTGATGCCCTCGGCGAGGAACGCCTGGCCGAACATGAAGCGCTTGGTGCCGTCAATGGGGTCGAGGCCGATCGTGGAGAGGAGCAGGCCGAGCGCACCGGACATGAGACCCTTGATGATGGACTTGCTCGAAACGCCCGCAATGATCGTAAGGCCGAAGATGCCGAGCCAGAACTTTTCCGCCGACATGAACTTCAGCGCGAGCTGGGCAAGCAGCGGGGCAAAGAAGTACAGCGAGATGCAGCTGAGAAGGCCGCCCCAGAAGGAGCTCCAGCAGGCCGTGGCGAGCGCCTTGCCCGCCTGTCCCTTCAACGTCATCTGGTACCCCTCTATCGCCGTTGCCGCAGATGCCGGAGTACCGGGCGTGTGGATGAGGATGGCGGAGATGGAGCCGCCGAAGATGGCGCCGCAGTAAATGGCGCCGAGGACGATGAGTCCCGTGTCCGCCGGCATGGTGAACGTCAGCGGGAGCATGAGCGCAACGCCCATCGCCGCCGAGAGACCGGGCAGACAGCCGATGATGATGCCGAGCGTGACGCCGCCCACCATGGCAAGGAGGTTAATCAGAGTAAGGGACTTAATAAAGCCCTGACCCATAAGAGCCAATGTTTCAAGCATAGATCACGTATCCTCCTTAGAACAGAATGCCTGCGGGAAGCCGCACGCCGAGGAAGAGAACAAACGCAAGATAAATGAGAAGATCGATCGAGACGATCGAAATGATCGTGGCCAGGATGGGCACACGCAGGAAGAGAAGGCATGCGAGCATGAACACCGTGGTCGAAACGAAGAAACCGACGTACTTCATAAGGAAGAAGTACACAAGGATCAGCGCAACCGTTACGATAAACTGCACCGGCTTGAAGCCGGCGAACACAGTGTCAACGCCGCTTTCTGTGCCGAAGCGGCGGGCGTTCAATATCATCTGGACGAGATAGAAGCTCGTGAGGAAGAACAGCAGAGCAATGGTGAACTTCGGGTATGTACGGCTTGTGTCGGAGAGCTTCGAACTGTAGGCATAGAAGAAGCCGCACACCGCGTACATGAATACCACGACTCCTATATCGGTTTTTTGCATTTTCATAAGCAGGAGTCCTCCCGTAAGAGATTTGTGCCGGGAAATCAGCAAGTGTTGCTTATAAGAAGCCCGGAGGGGATGCCTCCGGGCTTTTGGTATCAGCGAGGATTATTCGTACCAGAAACCGGTCGAGAGGCCTTCGGTGAAAGCCTGCTGCTGCTCGATGAGAGCGGCGGTGGTGGCAGCGTCCTTATAATCGGTGGCGAAGGAGGCGGCAGCCGCGAGATAATCGGGATCTTCCATGGTCGCCTTGAAAGCGGCCTCGTAGAACGCGATGACTTCCGGGCTCACGCCGGCAGGAGCGACGACGCAGCGGGAGGAGCCGAGCCACTGGTCATAGTAGCCTTTCTCGCCGAGAGTCGGGACGTCGGGGAACTCGAAAATACGCTCGGTGGAGAACACGGCGAGGGGCTTCACGTCGGTGCGGCCGGCGATATCGGCAGCCTTCGCAACGCACCAGTCGGCCTCTTTGCCGAGAAGGCTGGTAAGCTCGTCCGCGGTGTTGCCCTGCGGCAGGTCGATGTACTTGAAGCCGGCGGAGTTGGCAAACGCCTGCGCACCGATGTGGTTGGAGGCCTGCGCGCCGTTGGTGGAGGCGACGGTCTGGTTTTCCTTGGCGTAAGCGACGAGATCGTCAATGTCGTTGAAGCGCTCGTCGTCCGCGCGGACAAGGACGAGAGAGGTCTCGGTCACATGGTTGCAGATGGCGGCAAAGTCCGCGGTGGTGTAGGTGCCGAGTCCCTTTACGATGGAAGAGTTGAAGTTCGGCAGGTTCATGAAGCCGATGGTCATGCCGTCGGGCTCGGCCGCGGCGAGCTGGGACCAGCCGATGGAGCCGGAGCCGCCGTCAACGTTCTCGATGACGATGGTCTGGCCAACGTACTTTTCGGCGTACTGCGCAAGGATACGTGCGGTAACGTCGGTGCCGTTGCCGGCCTTATAGGCAACGATCATGGTCACGGGGCCGTTGGGCGCCCAGCCGGTGGATTCTTCCGCCGGAGCTTCGGCCGGAGCTTCGGCCGGAGTTTCGGTCTGGGGCTCGGCAGGGGTCTCGGTCTGCGCGGGAGCCGCGGTCTGGCCGCAGGCGCACAGCGCAAACACCATGCAAAGGGCAAGGAACAGGGCAAATGCTTTTTTCATTTTTTCTTTCCTTTCTTTTTACGGATATGATCTCTTTTTCTCCCAAGAGATGATGCAATGTTACCAGAATATGACGGTTTTTGCAAGGCGCATTTCATCAAAAACCCCAAACAGCAGAAAATATGTTAAATTAATGTAAAATAGCCGTGAAATTTCGTATTTTTCGTGTAAAGAAAGTATCCGGACGGTATATTTACACCGCTCGGATACGTTTTGCATATTCTTTTTGAAGTTTAATATAAAATGTTTAACGTTTTCTTTATACGGCACCTTATGCCGCGCCGAAAAAGCGGAACACCGCGGTCACATAGACAAGAAGCTGTTCACGGCTGACGAATTTCGTCATGTCGGCAATGTCGGTCGTCTGGATCAGGCGCTCGATGCTGCCGCCGGTCGCGTATGCCACGGCGAGCAGCGCAATGCCGAGGATCATCAGCGCGGAAAACACGATGGCTACCCATCTCCACACTTTACTCATCGCCGTTTTCCTCCTTCTTCGGATACAGGATCGAGCGGTAGATGCTGCGCGTGAGGCGCACCGTGAGAGTGCAGCCCGCCACGGCAATCGAAACGCCCGACCACAAAAGCAGCAGCGCAAGCGCAAACACGCCCAGCGCCGCGCCCGCCGTCAGCAGCAGGTCCGGCATACGCATGATCGCGCCGTTGAACACGTACCCGGTAAGATATACGCCCACCGCGACAAGCGCTGCGCCGATGGCAAGAACAGCAACGCCGAGTCCCAGCGAAAGGCCAAACAGCAGCGCCCATACCACGAGCATCGGGATCGTGACCACAACCGCGGCGAAAGCGCGTCCGCCCGAAACGGGACGGCGTTCCTCGGCCTCTTCGTACTCATATTCCTCTTCGCCGTCCTCGTCAGTGCTCTCCGCCGCCGGGGTCTCCTCCGGGGGAATCTCCGCATCGTCTGCAGGGACTTCTTCCGCGGGAATATCGTATGTAAGCGCCGTTTCATCCGGCGTCTCCGGCTCCTCTTCCGGCATTTCGTCCATAGGAGCGGAATCCTCCGGCTCCGTCACAGCCTCTTCCGCTGCCGGTTCGGCAGGCGCGTCCGACAGCTCCTCCGGCGGAATTTCCTCCGCCGCAGCCTCCGCAAAGGGCGCATTCTCCGCCGGTTCGGCCTCCGGTGCGTTCTCCGGTTCTGCGGCCGCGCTCTCTTCGCTCTCCGCCGCCGGTTCCGGTTCTTCCGCCGGCTCTTCCGGCTCCACCGGCATTACCGTTTTCTCCGGGAACGTCAGTCCAAGATCGGAGAAATCCAGATCGTCAAGATCGAGCTCCGGCAGCACGGCATAAGCCGGGCTCTCCGGCACCGCCGCGGCGGGCGCTTCCGGCACGATCTCCGCCGGTTCCTCCGGCAGAGTTTCCGGCTCTTCCGCGATCTCTTCCGGCATCGGTTCTTCCGTTTCCGGCGCAGCCTCATCGGAGACAAGCTCCGTCTCGGCATATTCTTCCTCGATGATTTCGGTCTCTTCCGGCGCTTCGGTTTCCGCCGGAGCTGCCGCCGCATCGCCGTCAGCAAACGGCGTTTCGCCGTTCGCTACCGCTTCGCGGTATTCCCGCTCGATCTGCAATACCTGCCGCACCGGCGAGCCGAAGCAGCGGATCACCGTCGCCTCGCCGTCCGCGCCGGCCTCGTCGAACATACGCTCGTACCGGTTGAGAACACGCTCGCGCTCGGCGGCGTCCAGAAACGCCAGAAGGCTCCGCAGCTCCGCCATGAAGCTTTTTCGGTTCAAAGTGGGACACCTCCCATTCTTGCTGTTACAATTTGTCATCGTTAGATTATACTATTTAATAAAAGCTTGTCAAGTCTTATCCCACGACAAACCTTGACAATCCCGGCTCTCTCACATAATATAATAAAGTTAAATCCGCGGTGGGAGAAGGGCTCCCGCCGTTATAAAAGGAGAAATATCATGGCGAAAGAAAAAATGGTCGAGCAGATCACCAATATGGAGACCGATTTTGCTCAATGGTACACCGACATCTGCCGCAAGGCCGAGCTGGTGGAGTATGCCTCGGTAAAGGGCTTCACCATCCTGCGCCCCTACGGCTACGCGATCTGGGAGAACATCCAGCAGATCATGGACGCCGAGTTTAAAAAGACCGGCCATCAGAACGTGGCGATGCCCGTTCTGATCCCCGAGAGCCTTCTCAAAAAGGAAGGCGAGCTCGTCAACGGCTTCGCGCCCGAGGTGGCATGGGTCACGAAGGGCGGCAGCGAGGAGCTCGAAGAGCCGCTCGCGTTCCGTCCTACGAGCGAGACGATGTTCTGTGACCACTGGTCGCGCGTGCTCCACTCCTACCGTGAGCTGCCGATGCTCTATAACCAGTGGTGCTCCGTCATCCGCTGGGAGAAAACGACCCGTCCGTTCCTGCGCAGCCGCGAGTTCTGGTGGCAGGAGGGTCACACCATCCACGAAACCGCCGAGGAGGCCGAGGCCGAGACCGCGCAGCAGCTCAAGTGCTACGCCGATTTCTTTGAGAACGTCCTCGCCATCCCCGTTGTCCCCGGCCGCAAGACCGAGAAGGAAAAGTTCGCCGGCGCGGAGGCCACCTACACCTGCGAGTGCATGATGAAGGACCACAAGGCGCTGCAGGGCGCAACGTCCCACTACTTCGGCGACAAGTTCTCCCGTGCCTATAACGTCACGTTCACCGGGCGCGACAACAAGGTGCAGTATCCGTTCCAGACGTCCTGGGGCTCCACGACGCGCATGATCGGCGCGGTCATCATGGCGCACGGTGACAACAACGGTCTTGTGCTGCCCCCGAAGATCGCCCCCATTCAGGTCATCGTCCTCCCCATCGCGCAGCATAAGCCCGGCGTGCTCGAAAAGGCGCAGGAGCTCGTGGACCGGCTCGCCAAGCTGGGGCTGCGCGTCAAGGGTGACTTTACCGACAACTCCCCCGGCTGGAAGTTTGCCAACTGGGAGATGAAGGGCGTGCCGCTGCGCATCGAGATCGGCCCGAAGGACATCGAGAACAACCAGTGCGTCGCCGTGCGGCGCGACGACTGCGAGAAGATGTTCCTCTCGCTTGACGAGCTGGAAGCGAAGGTTCCCGAGCTGCTCGACGCCGTGCAGAAATCCCTATATGAAAAGGCCAAGGTCAACATGGAGGAGCACACCTATCCTGCCTACTCGCTCGAAGAGGCGAAGAAGATTCAGGAGGAAAAGGGCGGCTTCATCAAGACCATGTGGTGCGGCGAGCTTACGTGCGAGATGAAGATGAAGGAGCAGGCCGGCATGTCCAGCCGCTGCATGCCGCTGCATCAGGAGCATCTGGCCGACACCTGCCCCATCTGCGGCAAACCGGCCAAGCACATGATTTACTGGGGCGTAGCATACTGATGCCGCACATCGCCGTGAAGCTCTGGCCGGGCCGGAGCGAGGAAGAAAAACGTGCTTTCGCCCGCGCCGTCGCGGACGATGCCGCCCGGTATCTCCACGCGGACAAGGCGTGGGTCTCTGTCAGCATCGAGGAGATCGAGCCCGAGGCGTGGGACGAGACCGTCGTGCGTCCGGAAATTCTCGAAAAGCCGGACATCCAGTACGTCCGCAGCGAATAATCTTGAAAAAAGTTCCGAAAAGAGTCTCTCTTTCCGGAACTTTTTTTCCAGTGCCGCCGTCTTAGTATTAGAAGCATACAATAAACTTTTGAAGGAGGTACACCCGATGAAAAGGACAACGAAGCTTCTTGCTCTCGCGCTCGCGCTTGTGTTTGCGCTCGGTCTCGCCGGATGCGGAGCGAAAACGTCGAGCATGACCGATTCTTGCTACAGCGAAAGAATCAGCAGCGCCCCCATGGAGGAGCCAAGGCCGGACACGCCGATGGAATCGGATTCGATGCCGTCGCCCGCCAGTGCCCCCGGAGGTTTCGGCAATCTTGCCGCCGAGGACGGCGGCTTCTATGAGGAAAATGTCAGAAACTCGGCAGCCGATATCGCCGACATGAGCGAGAAGATCATCTACAGTGCCGACGCCACGCTCGAAACGACCGAGTTTGATTATTCGATCGAGGAGATCCGCGCACTTGTCAAAGAGCTGGGCGGCTTTATGGAGAGCTCGAGCATTTCCGGCAACAACTACTATAGCATCTCCCGCGGCAATACGGGCGGGCGCTATGCGTCCTTCCTCATCCGTGTGC